>NC_021291.1:1582500-1739487 GCF_000319575.2 Spiribacter salinus M19-40
GAGTTAAAGACCACTTCCGTCTGCTCGGGGTCGAGGATGCGGAAGATCTGCTCACGATAGGTTTGCGCGTTGATCGCGACATCATCGGGCGTCAGCGGCTTGCGGGTAGCGCTGCGGCCCGTGGGGTCGCCGATGAGGCCGGTGAAGTCGCCGATCAGAAAAACCACCTGGTGGCCGAGCGTCTGGAACTGGCGCAGCTTGTTGATCAACACAGTATGGCCGAGATGCAAATCCGGGGCGGTCGGGTCAAAGCCGGCCTTGATGCGCAGGCGCCGGCCGCTGGCCAAGCGCTCGCGCAGTTCGTCTTCACGAATGATCTCATCGGCACCGCGCTGCAGCTGCTCGAGTGCCGCTTCCACACTGCTCATCAATGGTTCTCCCCGGCCAGTTCCTGAATCAAGCGCCAGAGTCTACCGAAAAACGCGGTCCCACACGCCCGTTTAACCCCACGATTGCGTTGACCCGCTCCCGGCGCCCGGCTATCGTTCCGCCGCATGAACCGATCGGTTGAGAAAAACAAGACAAGCATCTGGCTTTGGCGGGATTTTCTGAGACGCTATCCGCTGCGTAACGGCCTGCTGGGGCTTGGCTTTGGGCTGATCGGCCTGGGCCTGCTACTGCCCATGGGTGACGCCACGATCCCCGAGACCAGCGAGCCGGTCAGCCTGGATCTACCCGATCAGGCCGAGACAGATGCCGAGGACGCCCCTGCTGAGGCGCCCGCAGACGCCATGCTCGCCACCGCCGAGCGAAGCGCGTGGATTGAAAAGGCCGTGGAGAAGGCGATACCCAACCGCGAGCGCATTGATTGGAAGTCGCTGGAGGTGGGCAGCGGCGACAACCTCGCCGCCGTGTTTCAGCGGGCGGGGCTGAGCGCGCGGGATGTGCATGACGTGGTCAGCACCGACGAGCAAACCGCCAAGCTCACGCGCCTCTACCCGGGTGATCGCATCGACTTTCATGTGGATGACACAGGCGCCCTGCAGGCACTGCGCTATGCCTTCGACGAAACCCGCACGTTGCACCTCAAGCGCAACGGTGATGGCTTCGACAGCCGGGTTGAGACACGCACGCTGGATCGCCGGGTGGTTGAGGCCCAGGGGCGAATTACCTCCTCGCTTTACAACGCGGCGCTTGATGCCGGCCTCGATGACCGCTTGATTATGGAGCTGGCCGGGATTTTTGGCTGGGATATCGATTTTGCCCTGGATATTCGCCGCGATGACCGGTTTACCGTGATTTACGAAGAGCTGTATCGCGACGGCGAGAAGATCCGTAACGGCAAGATCCTGGCCGCGGAGTTCGTTAACCGTGGCGAGCGTTTCCGCGCGCTGCGCTACGAGGGCGCCGACGGGCGCAACGACTACTACGCCCCGGATGGCCGCAGCATGCGCAAGGCGTTTTTGCGCACGCCCACCGACTTCACGCGCGTGAGCTCGGAATTTAATCCAGCGCGGGTTCATCCGGTCTACGGCACGAAACGCCCCCATGTGGGCACCGATTACGCCGCACCACCCGGCACCCCGATCAAGGCCGCCGGCGATGGCAAGATCATCCACCGCGGTGCGAAAGGCGGCTACGGCAACACCGTCATCCTGCAGCATGGCACCCGTTACACCACGCTGTACGCGCACATGCGCGGCTTCGCCAATGGTCACAGCACCGGCGACCGGGTGAGCCAGGGCGAGATCATCGGCTATGTCGGCTCCACCGGCCTGTCGACCGGCCCCCACCTGCACTACGAATTCCGAGTGGATGGCACGCATCGCAATCCGCGCACGGTCGAGCTGCCCAAGGCCGAGCCCATCGACGAGCAATACCGCCAGGATTTCGAGCGCCGCACCGAGGCCCACCTGGCACGGCTTGACCAGCTCAGCCGGACTCGTCTGGTGCAGGCGTCCGACTGACCGGTCGGCCGAGATCATGCAAACCATTGGCATCATGTCGGGCACCAGCCTCGATGGCATGGATGCCGCCCTGGTCGACTTTGATGCGCACGACCGCCCCACGCTGAGCGCTCACTGCTACCAACCCTACCCCTTAGCGCTCGTTGAGCGCCTTCGCGCGATGGATGCCCAGGCACCCCTTGCCGAGGTCTTGAGCCTGGATGCGGCGTTGGCGGGGCATTACGCCCAGCTGGTCGCGCAATTACTCACCGAGGCGGATTGCCCGGCCTCGCGCATCACCGCGATCGGACTCCATGGCCAAACGATCTGGCATCACCCGCAGGGCGATCCGGCGGTCACCTGCCAGATTGGCGACCCGGCCCGGCTCGCCGAGCAGACCGGTATCCGCGTGGTCGCCCAGTTCCGTCAACGCGACATGGCGGCCGGGGGCGAGGGCGCGCCGCTGGCCCCGGTGTTTCACACCGCGCTCTTTGCCACCGAGACACCCCGAGCGGTCATCAACCTGGGCGGCATCGCCAACATCACCCTGCTGGATGGCGAGGGCCAGATTGTGGCGGGATTTGATTGTGGGCCCGCCAATACGCTGCTCGATGCCTGGGCCCGGCAGGCGCTGGGCAGGCGCTTTGATGAGCACGGGCAGTGGGCGGCGAGCGGGACGGTTGATCAACGGCTGCTGGCGCAATGGCTGTCTGATCCGTACTTCGCCGCCGCGCCACCGAAAAGCACCGGCCCGGAGGTGTTCAACCTGCGCTGGGCGCAGGCCGCGATGACGGGCCATGAGGCGCCGGCGGATGTGCAGGCCACGCTGGCCGAGCTCACGGCGCGCAGCATCGCCATGGCCCTGGATGGCTGCACGCCTGCGCCCACGGATGTCGTGATCTGCGGCGGGGGCGTGCACAACGCCGATTTAATGGCCCGAATTCGCACGGCGAGCCGCTGCCCCGTGCACACCGCCGAGGCACTCGGCTATCCGTCGGCCGCCATCGAGGCGATGGGATTTGCGTGGTTAGCGCGTGCCGCCGTCCGTGGCGATGCGCTGGATCTGCGTGAGGTGACCGGGGCTCGGCACCCGGTGCGCCTGGGGGCGATTTACCCCGCCTGAGTCATGCCGTGTGGATCGGGTGATCAGACGCCGAATGAAGACCCGCAGCCGCACGTGGTGCTGGCGTTGGGGTTGCGGATCACGAACTGAGCGCCTTCGATGCCCTCGACATAATCGATCTCGGCCCCTTCCAGATAGGCACTGCTCATCGGATCGACCAGCAGGGTGACGCCGCCGTTTTCGACCATGGCATCGCCGGCCTCTTCGCTCTCATCAAACATAAACCCGTACTGAAAGCCCGAGCAGCCGCCACCGGTGATGTACACCCGTAACTTGAGCGCATCGTTGTGCTCTTCTTCGAGCAGCTGGCGCACCTTGGTTGCGGCGCTATCGGTAAAGACCAGCAGGTCCTCTTGTTCGGCTACGTCCGTCATGTCCATTGCCTCCCGGCCATTGGTTCTCTAGTACGGGCATTCTCCGGCCCGGGGCGTGCAGCCGTCAATGCAGCTCAGGGCAGTACCGCGGTATGCGCCAGGCCCGCGGTCTCATCGAGGCCAAACATCAGGTTCATGTTCTGTACGGCCTGGCCTGCGGCCCCCTTGACCAGGTTGTCCTCCACCGCCAGCACCAGGGCCATGTCGCTATCAACGGGGCGATGTACGGCAATGCGCACCATGTTCCCGCCCCGCACCGTGCGGGTTTCAGGGTGGCTGCCCGGGGGCAGGACATCCACGAACGGTTCGTCGGCATAGCGGTTTTCATACAACGCCTGCAGATCGGTGGCCGGGTCATGGAGCCGGGCATACAGCGTGGCGTGAATCCCGCGGATCATGGGCACCAGATGGGGCACAAAGGTTAGCCCGACGGCGTGACCTGCCGCCTCACTCAGGCCCTGGCGAATCTCCGGCATATGCCGATGGCCCGACGCGCCATAGGCATGAAAATTCTCCGCGGCCTCGCACAACAGCGTGTGCTGACGTGGCTGGCGCCCGGCACCACTGGCCCCGGATTTGGCATCGGCCACCAGGTGGGCGGTATCCACCGCACCCGATTCCACCAATGGCATCAGCCCAAGCTGCACCGCCGTGGGGTAGCAGCCAGGATTGGCCACCAGCCGCGCCGCCCGAATGGCCGCCCGATGACGCTCGGGCAGGCCGTACACCGCCTCGGCGGCGAGCTCAGGGCAGGTATGGGTCATCCCATACCAGCGCGACCACTCCTCAAGATCGCGCAGCCGGAAATCAGCGCCCAGATCGATCACCTTGGTGCCCGCGGCAATCAGTGTGGGCGCCATCTCCATCGCGGTCCCGTTGGGCGTGGCAAAGAACACGACATCGCAGTCGCCCAGCGTGGCGGGATCGGGCTCGCTGAAGGCGAGGTCCACCACACCCCGGAGGTTGGGGAAATGCGCCTCGACAGGCTGCCCGGCCTGGGCGCGCGAGGTGATCACCCGAAGCGTCACCGCGGGGTGGGCGCTCAATAGCCGTAGCAGCTCCACGCCGGTGTACCCGGTTCCTCCTACAATGCCGGCGGTGATCATGTCGCAACTCCCCTGAGCCTGTCGTCCCGTCAAGGTATGATGCCAGATTGACCGCTGTTCATGCCGCCTGAAGGATGCCATGCGCGAGAACACCCCCACTGCCGGCCGATCCTCTTCGCGCTGGCAACGGTTCATCGACCGGGAATTACTGCGCCTGTCGCAGGACCGGGCACCGGTCATCATGACGGTGTTGGGCGTGATCACGGGCCTGCTCGCCGGGGCGGTGGTGATTGCGTTTCGTTTGCTCTATGAATCGGGCCAGGGTGTTTTCCTGGCCGGTGGGCCAGAGCGCTTCGAGACCCTGGAGGGCTGGCAGAGACTGACGCTGACCATCGCCGGCGCCGCGCTCATCGGGCTTTACCTGCAGTGGTTGGCACGCGCTGGCGCGCGCACGGGCATTGCCTATGTGATCGAGCGGACCGCCTACCACCAGGCCCTGTTACCCGTGCGCAACGCCATTCATCAGTTCGTGGCCGGTGCGATGGCCATTGTGAGCGGGCAGTCGGTTGGACGGGAAGGACCGAGTGTTCACCTCGGGGCCACGGCCGGCAGTCAGGTCGGTCAGCGCTTTGGCCTGCCCAATAACAGCCTGCGCGTGCTGGTGGCCTGTGGTACGGCCGCCGCCATTGGCGCCTCGTTCAACACGCCCCTTGCCGGCGTTGCGTTTGCCATGGAAGTGGTGGTGATGGAGTACACCATCGCCGGATTCCTGCCCGTCATCGTCGCCTCGGTGGTCGCCACCGCGCTCGCGCATGGGGTCTTCGGCGCTGACATTGCATTCGTCATCCCCGCACTGGGCCTGCAGGGGTTGCATGAGCTCCCCCTGGTGATCGGGCTGGGCTTGGCAGTGGGCGGTTTGGCAGCGCTGTTCATCCGGGCGTTGCGCCTGGTCAGCGGCCTGCTGCGCGGCTGGCCGGTCGTAGCGCGGGCCGCCCTGGGGGGAGGGATTGTGGGGCTGATTGCCCTGCCCGTCCCTCAGGTAATGGGCATCGGCTACGACACGCTCGCCGCCACCCTGAACGGCGAAATCGGCACCGGGCTTTTACTCGCGATTATCGCGGGCAAGCTCGTCGCGACGGTCGCGGTTCTCGGACTGGGTATTCCTGGCGGGCTCATCGGGCCGACGCTCGTGATCGGCGCGGCCGCTGGCGGCGCTCTGGGCCTGTTTTACGAATCCCTTATGAGTGCTCCGTTTGGTGGCATGGCGCTGTACGTGCTGCTTGGCATGGGGGCGATGATGGGCGCGACCCTGCGGGCGCCGCTCGCTGCGCTGATCGCCATGCTCGAGCTCACCGCTAATCCGGGCGTGATCATGCCGGGCATGCTGGCAATTGCCGCAGCCACCATGGCGACTCGGGAGCTGTTCCGCACCGATTCGGTCTATCACCTCGCGCTGGGGGAACGCGGCCTCGATCCGCGTCGCAACCCGCTTTTGCAGGCGGCGAGCCGCCTGGGCGTTTTGCAGATCATCGATACACGTCTGACCGTGCTGGCGCCGGCACCCACAGAGGACGCCTTGCACGCGGGCCTCGCTCAAGGATCCAACTGGCTGTTACAGATAGGTGATGACAGCACGTCTGCCCGGTTGTATGACGCGCAGGTCCTCGCCCGACAACTGGCCGACGGCCAACGCCCGAGTGGCGGCGATGAGGTTATCACCCTGGATGCTCGAGCCAGCTTGCGCGAGGCCCTTGAGCGCCTTCGCACCGCGCAGGCCGAGGCCTTGGTGGTCACCGGTCGCGGCGGACGGGATCAAACCGATTTTCTGGGCGTTGTCAGCCGCTCAGCCATCCAGCAGGCCTATCTGGCCTCATCCCCACCCGGAAGTTGATAGAATGTGGCCATCGACATAAGAGGCCATGGGCAATGCGCAAGGAATGGTTGATCGGTTTGGCCACGCTGCTCGTACTGGGTGCGGTGAGCTTTGTCTGGCTCTCGCCGCGCGGCGGAATACCCGCCCCCGAGCTGACTTTCAACATGCTCGATGGCGAGGCCGTGTCGCTGAGTGCCTATCGCGGCGAACCCGTGCTCATCCAGTTCTGGGCCACCGACTGCCCAACCTGCATCAGTGAAATGCCCGAGCTCGTGGCGCTGTACCAGTCACTCGAGCCTGCCGGACTCAATCTGGTCGGGGTGGCGATGGACTACGACCCGGAAGAGCGGGTTCGCAACCTGGTGGCCCGCCGGTCACTGCCCTATCCGGTCGCCCTGGACGATGGGGCCCGCATTGCCAACGCCTTTGAAAACGTCCGGGTTACCCCGACGACGATCCTGATTGACGGCGAGGGCCGGGTTGTCTGGCAGCGGATTGGTCTGCTGGACTTTGAGCGACTGCACGGCGAGATCGAGGACTTGCTGCCCGAGGAGCAATCGGCATGACCTACCTGTGGGTCAAATCCTTCCACATCATCAGCATGGTGACGTGGTTCGCTGCCCTGTTCTATCTGCCGCGGCTGTTCGTCTACCACGCCATGGCGGAAGACGAGCCGAGCCGCGAGCGCTTCAAGGTCATGGAGCGCAAGCTCTATCGGGGCATCATGAACCCGAGCGCGGTGGTCACCATCGCCCTGGGCGTGGCGCTGATCGTGCTCCAGCCCGTCTGGCTCGAGCAGGGCTGGCTGCATGTGAAAATCGCGCTGGTCGCGGCATTGGTGGGTTATCACCTGTACTGCGGGCGGCTGCTGCGGGCGTTTACAAGTGACCGCAATACCCACGGGCATGTCTGGTATCGGTGGTTTAACGAGCTTCCGGTGATCGTGTTGATTGCCACGGTGGTGCTGGTGGAGCTCAAGCCCTGGGCCTGAGCCCGCCAGCACTGTCCCGCTTAGGTTTTTTTTGCTATCTTAAATAAGACTGATTCAGTCCTGTATGGGGCATGGCCATGAACGCACAAACATCAACTCAGCGTCACGACGCCTTTTTGCGCGAGCAACTGCAGCGCGCGGGCCTGCGTGCCACACGCCAGCGCCTGGGGCTCGCCGAGCTTATTTTCGGCCAGGGCGAGCGCCATCTGACCGCCGAGGGGCTGTATGCCGAAGCGCTGAAAGAGGGCCTGCGGCTCTCGCAGACCACGGTTTATAACACGCTCCATCAGTTCACCGAGGCGGGGTTGTTGCGCGAGATTCTGGCCGACCCGCGGCGCATTTACTTCGACACCAATGTCGACCCCCATCATCATTTCCTGGATGAGGACACGGGTGACATGGAAGACATCCCGGCCGAGGGTGTCTCGGTCAGCGCCCTACCGACACCACCCGATGGCAAGTCGATCGAAGGCGTGGATGTGATCGTGCGGGTGCGCCGCTCAGCTTGAGCTAGCGCCGCCCGGCGCGAATCAGGCCGCCCAGGCCGTGGTCATCCAGCGCCGAGTTCACTAATTGCCGCACCTGCTGAGGCGTCTCGCACGCGAGCGCCTCGGTGAGCATACCCCGGGCATCCGCCGCCGAGATCGTGCGAATCACCCACTTCACGCGCAAGAGCCGCCCGCTGCTCATCGATAGGCCTTCCATGCCCATCGCCAGCAGCAGCGGCGCAACCGCGGGCTCACCGGCCATGCTGCCGCAGACCGACACCGGCCGGCCAACGCGACGGCCGGCCTCGGCCACCTCGTTCACCGCCCGCAAAACGGCGGGATGCAGTTCGTCGTAGAGTGAGGCGACGCGGCTGTTGTTGCGATCCACTGCCAGCAGGTACTGGGCCAGGTCGTTGCTGCCCACCGACAGGAAATCGAGCCGACGGGCCAGACTCTCGGCCTGATACACCGCGGCGGGCACCTCCACCATGGCGCCCACCTGCGGTGGTGCAGTGACGACACCCTCCTCGGCAAGCTCGGCCCGGGCTCGGGCGACCAGCGCGGCGGCCTGCTCAGCCTCTTCAACCCGCGTCACCATGGGAAACATCAGCCGCAGGTTGTCGAGGCCCACGGAGGCGCGCAGCATCGCGCGCAACTGCGTAAGAAAGATCTCGGGGTGATCCAGTGTCATGCGCAGGCCGCGCCAGCCAAGAAACGGGTTCTCGTCATGGGTGGGGAAGTAAGGCAGCGGCTTGTCACCGCCCACATCCAGCGTGCGCAGTGTCACCGGTAGCGGGGCGAAGGCACTCAGCACCTCGCGATAAAGGCTTGCCTGCTCTTCTTCTCCCGGGAAGCGGTCGCGCATCATGAACGGGAATTCGGTGCGGTGCAGGCCCACGCCGGCACAGCCGATCTCCAACGCCCGGTTAATTTCGGCGGCGAGGCCCGTGTTGACGTACAGATTGAGCTCGGCGCCATCAGTGGTGCGGGCGGGCAACCCCGAGAGCGCAGCGAGCTCGGCGGTCAGTTCGGCCTCTTCCTGTTGCAGGCCAACGTACTCCGCCCGCAGGGCCTCGGCCGGGTCCACCTCGACCCGTCCGCGATAGCCATCCACGATCAGCGCCCGGCCATGCAGACGATGCACGGGCAAATCGCGCACCCCCATCACGGCCGGGACGCCAAGTGCCCGCGCCAGGATGGCGATATGGGAGTTGGCGGAGCCACCGGCGCTCACCACGCCGGCGAGTTGCTCTGGCGGGATCTCGGCAAGCTGCGAGGCGCTGAGCTCCTCACCCACCAGGATGACCTGCTCGGGCGGCGCCCGGTCATCGCCCTCCACCGCCATGAGGCGTGCCAGCAGGCGTCGCCCGATGTCTCGCACATCGCTGGCGCGCTCGCGCAGATAGGCATCGTCCATCGCCTCGAAGCGCCGGACGTGCTCGGCAATGGTCAGCCGAAGCGCGAACGGGGCCCAGTGCCCGGCCTCGATCTGGTGGCAGACCCGGCTCGTCAGGCTGTCGCCATCAAGCATCTGCAGATAGACGTCGAACAGCAGTTGCTCACCCTCGGGCAACTGCGCGCGCATGCGCTCACCCAGCTCGCTGACGTCGTTGCGCACGGCCTCGACAGCCGCCTGAAATGCAGCCAATTCGGCCGTGGCGTTGCGTACGGGCCGGTCCGGCACGGTCTCGAGATCTGCCCCTGCGGAGGCCGCGAAGCCCTCACCGACCGCCACCCCGCTCGAGCCGCCGATTCCGGTGACCGCCAGTGCGCGGCCCGAGGCCTCCATCGTGCTGCGGGCCAGATCACCGCGGACCCGCGCATGCGCCATGACGCCCGCCAACTGCGCGGCCATGGTGACCAGAAACGCGACCTCGCCGTCGTTAAAACGCGCGCGGGTATTGCGCTGGACGACCAGCACACCGAGACGGGCCTGGTAGTGAATGATCGGGACGCCGAGAAACGAGTGGAAGCGCTCCTCGCCGGTCTCGGGGAAATAGCGAAAGCGGGGATGGCGGTCGGCGTTTTCCAGGTTGACCGATTCCTCGCGCTGCGCGACCAGACCCACCAGGCCCTCGTCGACGGACAGGCGAACCTGGCCCACCGCCTCGGGGTTGAGGCCATGGGTGGCCATCAAGCGCAGGTGTTGGGTGTCTTCCTCAAGCAGATAGACCGAGCAGACATCCGCGGCGGTGGCGTCGGCCACCTGATCGACGATGATCGCGAGCGCTTCATCGAAATCGGCCGCCGCATTGACCGCCTGGACAATGCGATGCAGCGTCTCGAGCACGGCGGCTCAGCCCCGCTGCGGCTGCTGCTGGAAAACCGGCGGCTGTCCGGGCCCGGAATCCGTTGGGCGGGTTGGCGCGCCATCGGGAAAGAGCAATGGCGCCAACTGCTCAAGCGCGCGCTCGTAGACGCCGCGCTTAAACGACACCACCTGCTCCAGCGGGTGCCAGTAAGACACCCAGGACCAGTCATCAAACTCCGGCTCGCTGGTGGCATCGAGCTGAACGGCGGCCTCTTCGGTCTCCAGTCGCAGCAAGAACCACACCTGCTTCTGGCCGATGCAGGTGGGCCGCTGCCGGCGCCGAATCAAATGGCTTGGCAGCCGATACCGCAACCACCCGCGCGTGGAGCCCAGCACGGTCACGTGCGCGGGCGAGAGGCCCACCTCCTCGTGCAGCTCCCGATAGAGTGCCGCCTCCGGGCTTTCATCGCGCTGAATCCCGCCCTGCGGGAACTGCCAGGCGTCCTGTCCGATGCGACGCGCCCAGAAGACCTGGCCCGCACCATTCGCCAGCACAATGCCGACATTGGGGCGAAATCCTTGCGCGTCAATCACTTAAAACACTCTATTGAAAGTTTCATTGCCAGTCATTCTTCCACAGAGGACAATCAACCGGCAATCAATAAACCGGGACATGACCGTGCAGCTGGCGATTTTCGACCTCGATAACACCCTCCTTGGCGGCGACAGCGACTACCTGTGGGGCCAGCATTTAATGGACAAGGGCGCCGTGTCTCGCGAGCGCTTCGAGGTAGAAAACCAGCGCTTCATGGAACAGTACGAGGCCGGCGAGCTGGATATCGACACGTTCCTGGCCTTTGCCCTGGCGCCCCTGGCGCAAACCCCGAAAGACACCCTGCTGGCCTGGCGGCGCGAGTTCATCGACACCCATATCCGCCCCCGTGTCCTGCCGGCCGCCCAGGCACTGGTGGATGACCACCGGGCGCGCGGCCATGGCCTGATGATCATCACCGCCACCAACCGGTTTGTGACCGAGCCGATTGCCGAGCTGTTCAACATCCCGATCCTGCTGGCCACCGAACCCGAAATACACAACAGCGCATTCACGGGCCGCCATCAGGGCACGCCCACGTTCCGCGAGGGCAAGATCACCGCACTCCAGCACTGGCTGGATGCCGAGGGCGCGATGATGGAGGCAATGCACTTTTACAGTGACTCGCGCAATGACCTGCCACTGCTGGAACATGTCGACCACCCGGTCGCCGTCGATCCCGACCCAACACTTGAGGCCGCAGCCCGGGCGCGGGGATGGCCGGTGCTGACATTGCGCTCAGGCGAGGTACCGCAGGCTCTACCCTAGGCTCGGTTTGGGCTTTGTGGGGCCGCACGGGTCAGTGCTGTGCCGCTTTCGGTGGCTTGTAACGGGCGACCTCTAGCCGCCCCGGATAGGGGAGCCCGTTGCAAGCCACCGAAAGCGGCCTGACTCGCCCCCTCGCATCACTTCCCCACCCCTGTCCAAAGTCGGATAATAAAGGGCCCATATCAAAGGACGCCCACCCATGCCCAACCGACTCGTCGTCACCCTGCTCGCCCTACTCATGGCCACCGGCATGGCAACCGCCAAGGCCGAGATCACCGTTGAGGGCGTCTGGTCGCGCGCCACCGCCCCCGGGCTCGATCGCGGCGCGGTTTACTTTGAGCTTGAGAACACGGGCCGTCGCGGTGATCAGCTGATTGGCGTTTCAACGCCGCGGGCCCCGCGGGCGGAGCTGCATCAAACGATTGAAGAGGGCGGTAACAGCCGCATGGTGCACACCCCCGAGGTGCGAGTGCCGGCTGAGGGCGAGGTGGTTTTCGAGCCTGGCGGGCGGCACGTCATGCTCATGGGGCTGACCGAATCCCTGCGGGAGGGCGAGACCTTCGAGCTGACCCTTGAGCTCGAGCACAACGGCCCCGTCACCCTGACGGTGAATGTGCTGCCACCCACGGCCATGGGGGCCGACGACTAGGCCGGCTTAGATCACCCGCGAGAAACGCCGCGCGTTGCTGGCCTCGGCCAGATAGGCGTCGAAGGGCATCGCCACATTGCGCAGGAAGAACTGACCGCGGTCGGTCACCTGCAGCGAACGCTCACCGATCGTGACCAGGCCGTCATCCACCAACGGGGTGAGGGCCTCGAGCGCGTCACCGAAGTACTGGTTGAACACGATGCCATGGCGCTCACCCACCGCCTCGAAATCGATCGTGCCCTGGCACATGACTGACTGAATAACATCCCGGCGCAGCCGGTCATCCGCGGTGAGCTCGACACCCCGCCAGACCGGGAGCTCACCCGCCGACACGGCCGTTGCATGGCTTTCTGGATCGCGCCGGTTCTGGCTGTAGGCATCACCAATCTGGCCAATGGATGACGCACCCAGCCCGATCAAGTCGAGATCAGGCCGCGTCGCGTAGCCCTGGAAGTTGCGATGGAGCGTGCCGTCCTCGGCGGCCTGGGCCAGCTCATCCCCCGGCAGGGCGAAGTGGTCCATGCCGATGTAGCGGTAGCCGGCGCCGGCCAGGCGCTGCATCGCCTCGATCAGCAGGGTGAGCTTTTCCTCGGCGGCGGGCAGGCTCCCGTCGCGAATCTGGCGCTGAATGCGGAACATCTCCGGCATGTGCGCGTAGTTGTAGAGCGCGATCCGATCCGGCCGGATGTCGAGCACCGCATCCAGGGTGCGGCTGAGCCGCTCCGGCGTTTGTAGCGGCAGGCCGTACATCAGATCGAGGTTCACGGAGTGAAAGCCCTGGGCCCGCGCCTCCGCTACCACGTCCGCGGTGTCCTGCACCCCCTGAATGCGGTTGATGGCCTTTTGCACGTCGGCGTCAAAATCCTGGACACCCAGACTCAGGCGGTTGAAGCCCAACTCGGCGAGCTGGGCGATTCGCGCGCGGTCCACGGTGCGTGGATCCACCTCAATGGAGAACTCTCGGTCCGCCGGCGCGGCCAAAGGGAAACGATCGTTGATGGCGGTGATCAGCCGAGCCAAATCGTCATCGGTAAAGTACGTGGGGGTGCCACCGCCCAGGTGCAGCTGCTCGACGGGCCGGTCGTCATCGAAAAGCGCGGCCTGGAGGTCGAGCTCGTCGATCAGCCGCTCGAGATATTGCTCGGCACGCCGATAGTTGGCGGTAATGACCTTGTTGCAGGCGCAGTAAAAGCACACGGTCCGGCAAAACGGCACGTGGACATACAGCGACAGCGGCCGCGGCATCGGGTCTTCGTTGCTCCAGGCCACCTGCTGGCGGTATCGCTCGGCATCGAAGGCCTCGGTAAACTGCGCGGCCGTTGGGTAAGAGGTGTAGCGTGGACCGGTGACGTCGTAGCGTCGTAGCAGGTCACGCTCCAGGGGTAGTCTGTCGGCCATGTAAGCCAACCCTCCGTGATCAACTAAGGCACTACCATAGCGGTCCACGCTCAGTGCCGGGTTGACCTGGATCAGCCGTTATTCGCAAGCAGGAGACACCGTCATGGCAGAGCGCCCGGAAGGGTCATCCCGCAAGCCGCAGGGGCTGCGTGAACGGCTAATGCGCCAGCTCTGGCTGGCGCTGGCGCTGCTGTTCGTCGGCCTGGGGAGTGCGGGGGTCGTGCTGCCACTGGTGCCGACCACGCCCTTTTTGCTGCTGGCCGCCTACTGTGCCTCGCGCAGCTCGCCGGCCCTGCACGCCTGGCTCTACAGTCATCCGCGCTTTGGGCCGCTGCTGCGAAACTGGCGCGATCACCGGGCGATTCCCCGGCGTACCAAGCTGCTGGGCATCGCCCTGATTGCTGCGAGCTGGACGTGGATGTGGATCACCGTGGAGCCGCTTTATCTGCGCTTGACGGTCACCGCGTTCATGGCCTTTGGCGTGGTGTTTCTGGCGACTCGGCCGAATGGCCCGTCAGATGAACGCAGCGACGATGAATAGCCCCACCACGCAGGCGAACCCACCCGTCCAGGCCGTGCTGCGCAACGTGGCGCGATCGGCGATATAGAAATAGCCATACAGCCCGCGGAAGATCAGAAACGCCACGGCCAGGCCGTCGATCCAGGTCTGGCTGGCATTGAGCTGATGGGCGATGATCACGCCCGCGGCAAACGGCGGGAACGCCTCGAACGTGTTGAGCTGGGCCCAATGCGCCCGCTGCCGCCATCCCTCCAGGCGCTCCAGCCAGGCCCGCGGCCGGGCGTTGTCGAACTGGCCCTCGGACTTGGCCAGCCCGGCGAACACGAAGGGCAAAAAAATGGCGATAAAAACGCAGATATAGGCGATCGTCATGACCGACCTCCGTTGAGCTGGGCCGCCACGGCGCGATGGCCGATGTCGGTGCGCATGAACGAGCCCGTCCAGTGAATGCCACCGGCCAAATCATAGGCCGCGCGCTGCGCCTCGAGGATGTCATCGCCCAGCGCACAGGCACACAAGACGCGCCCGCCGGCTGTGACCACGGCATTCTCGGCGTTCAGGGCCGTGCCGGCATGAAAAACCTTTTGCTCGGATAAATCCGTCGCGGGCAGCCCGTGAATCACATGACCCCGCTCATACGGGCCCGGATAGCCACCGGCCGCGAGCACCACGCCAAGACACGGCCGCGGATCCCAGTCCACTGAATGCTGATCGAGCCGGCCCTGGAGCGCTGCCTCAAACAGATCCACCGGGTCGCTTTGCAGGCGCATGAGAATCGGCTGCGTCTCGGGGTCGCCCAGGCGGACGTTGAACTCCAGCACCCGGGGCGTGCCCTCGGCGTCGATCATGAGCCCGGCGTAAAGGAAGCCGCGAAAACCCCGCCCCTCGGCCACCAAGCCCTGCACGGTCGGACGGATCACCGTCTCCAGAATGCGGGCGTGGATGGCGTCGGTCACCACCGGGGCCGGCGAGTACGCGCCCATGCCGCCGGTGTTGGGGCCCTGATCGCCGGCATCCCGCGCCTTGTGATCCTGGGAGCTCGCCAGGGGCAGGACCGTATCGCCATCGACCAGGGCAATAAAACTCGCCTCTTCCCCGGTGAGAAAATCCTCGACGACGATCCGCTCACTGGCAGAGCCAAAGGCTCCATCGAGCATGGACTCGGCCGCCAGCAACGCCTCGTCCAGCGTCAGGGCCACCGTCACGCCCTTGCCGGCGGCCAGGCCGTCGGCCTTGATCACAAGCGGTGCGCCGCGGGCCTCGATAGTGGCCCGGGCCGCCTCGAGGTCGTCAAATGTTTCGTAGGCGGCGGTGGGAATCGCGTGACGGGCCAGAAAATCCTTGGCGAAGGCCTTGGACGATTCCAGCTCTGCAGCGGCTTGATGCGGACCGAGGCAGGCCAGGCCGACCTCGGTAAAGGCATCGACGATACCGGCGGCCAGCGGCGCTTCCGGGCCCACCATGGTCATGTCGATCTCACGCTGCAGGGCGAGGTCCCGCAGGCCGTTGATGTCTTCAGCGCCGACGTTGACGTTCTGGACACCCACCTCCGTTGCCGTGCCGGCATTGCCCGGGGCGACGTACACGGTCTCGGCTCGGGGTGAGCGCGCCAGGCGCCAGGCCAGGGCGTGTTCGCGTCCGCCATTGCCGACCACCAGAATCTTCATGACTTGCTCCTGCTCAGTGGCGGAAGTGCCGCAGGCCGGTGAACACCATGGCGATGCCATGCGCATCCGCCGCCCCGATCACTTCCTCATCGCGCATTGATCCACCCGGCTGGACGATGGCGCGCACGCCGGCGGCGGCCGCCTGATCAATCCCGTCCCGAAACGGGAAAAAGGCATCGGACGCCAGCACCGCGCCAGCCAGTGACAGGCCGGCATCCTCCGCCTTGCGGGCGCCGATGCGCGCACTGTCCACCCGGCTCATCTGCCCCGCGCCGATCCCCAGCGTATGGCCCTCACGACCGTAGACAATGGCGTTGGATTTCACGTGCTTGGCCACGCGCCAGACGAAATCGAGGTCAGCCTGCAGCGCGTCATCCACGGGGGTCTGCGTCACACAGCGCAGGCCGGTGTCCGCGAACAGATCGGCGTCCTGATCCTGGACCAGCAGTCCGCCGTCCAGCGGTTGCAGCCGCCAGCCGCTGATGGGCCGCGGTCCGTCGGGGATTTCGAGCACCCGGACATTGGGCTTGGCCGCGGTAATCGCCAGCGCCGCGTCACTGACGGCCGGCGCCAAAATCACCTCCACGAACTGACGCTGGATAATGGCGCGGGCGGTGGCGTCGTCCAGCGGGCGATTAAAGGCAATGATGCCGCCAAATGCCGAGGTGGGGTCAGTGGCAAACGCCGCGTCATAGGCGCTCACCAGATGATCGGCGACCGCCACGCCACAGGGGTTGGCGTGTTTGACGATGACGCAGGCCGGCGCGTCAAAGGCGCCAACACACGCCCAGGCCGCGTCGGCATCGGCGAGGTTGTTGTAGGACAGGGCCTTGCCCTGGCGCGAGACATGGCAGGCGAAACTGCCCGCCGGGGCGTCTGGGTCGCGATAAAACGCGGCGGCCTGGTGCGGGTTCTCGCCGTAGCGCAGGTCACTTGCCTTGCGCCAGCTTCGATTGAGCTGCCCGGGGAAAGCGCTCTCGGCCCCCGCCTCCGGGCGCGCCGATAGGTAATTGCTAATCGCCGCGTCATAGCGGGCGACATGATCAAACGCGGCGACAGCAAGCCGGAATCGGTGACTTGCCTCGAGCCCGCCATGGGCCTCAATCGCACTCAGCATGTCCGCGTACTGATCCGGGTCCGTGGCGACCCCGACCCCGTCAAGGTTCTTGGCAGCCGCGCGCAGCATGGCGGGGCCACCAATGTCGATGTGCTCAATAGCCGCTTCGAGGCGGCAGTCTGGCTGCGCCACGGCGGCCTCGAACGGGTAGAGATTGACCACCAGCAGGTCGATGGGCGGGATGTCGTGTTCGGCCATCACGGCCTCATCCTCACCCCGACGGCCCAGCAGGCCGCCGTGAATCCGCGGATGCAGCGTCTTCACGCGGCCGGCCATGATCTCGGGAAAGCCAGTGTAATCGCCGACTTCGGTCACGGGGATGCCGGCCTCACTCAGCAAGCGGGCGGTGCCACCGGTAGACAGGAGCTCCACACCGAGGCGGGCCAACCCACGGGCTAAATCCTCGACACCGGTTTTATCGGAAACACTGATCAGGGCCCGGCGAACGGGCAAGACACTGGCCGCAGCCGTCATGGAGGACTCCGTGGTTCTACTGCTCGTCAAGGCCGTACTGGCGAAGCTTCTTGCGCAGCGTGCCTCGATTGATGCCCAGGGCCTCGGCAGCCCGGGTCTGGTTACCGCCACAGGCGTGCATCACCGTCTCGAAAAGCGGCGCCTCGGCCTCTTCGATCACCATGCGATGCAAATCGCAGCAAGAATGACCATCGAGCTGTTCGAAATAGGACGTGACCGTGTCGCGCACGCAAGTGCCGATCGGACCGACACCCGGGCAATCCTGTCTGGGTTTATCGGGCATGCTGTCCTTCCTGTGGGCTGACGGCTTGAATCATAACCACATGGCCCCGCCCATTAAAGCGCACGACGGGTGCCGTCCAGTCGAACCCAGCCGTCGCGCGCCGCACCCGGGCCAAAATCGATGGCCTGGGCGTAGGCACTGGCGACCTCGGCGGCCTGTCCCTCGAGCAGCCCCGCCAACACGAGACGGCCGCCCGGGCGCAGGGGCTTGATCAGGGTCGGCGCCTGTTCGATCAGCACGCCGGCCAGAATATTGGCAAGCACCCGATCCGCCGCGGGCAGCGCCGTGTCGACGCCGCCGACCGTGAGCGGGTCGGCTACTCCGTTGCGGCGCGCGTTCTCTCGCGTGGCCACTAATGCCTGGGGATCGTTATCGATGGCGATCACCTGCCGCGCGCCCAGGCGTAGCGCCGCAATCGCCAGCAGCCCGGAGCCACAGCCATAATCGATGACGGTCTCATCGACTGGCGGGCAGGCCGCCAGGTGTTCCAGGCACAGCGCCGTTGTGGGGTGCGTACCGGTGCCAAAAGCGAGCCCCGGATCCAGGCGCAGGTTCGTTGCCTCGGGCACCGGTGGCTCCATGCCCGTTGGCACCACCCAGAGGCCGTGGCCAAAATCGAGCGGGGCGAAGTCAGCCAGCCAGGCCCGCTCCCAGGCCGCATCGGCCAGCGTGGTCTCGTCCCAGCCCGTGGGCTTGGCGCCCAGCGCCTCGCTCAGTGCGGCGTGGACCGCTTGGCTGTCGGCATCGGCCTCGAACAATGCCTGCACGCGCACCGCATCCCAGAGCCGGGTTTCGCCAACCGCAGGCTCCAGCACGGGCTCCGCGCCCTCGGACTCGGCCGCCGTCACGGCGATGGCGCCCATCGCTTCCAGCGCTGCCTCGGCGAGGCCCATGCGGGCCGCGGGGAGGTCAAAGGCCACCTGCCGCCAGGCCATGATCAGCGGTGTTCGCCAGGCTGCCAGAGCACGTCGCCTCCGGCCTCGTGATTGGCCTCCCGGGCCAGCACAAACAGATAGTCGGACAAGCGATTGAGATACTGCAGGACAAGGACATTGATGGGGGCGCCGGTGGCCAGCGCCGCTGTCTCACGCTCGGCCCGGCGGGCGACCGTCCGGGCATGATGCAGATGCGCGGCAGCGGGGCTGCCCGCGGGCAGCACAAACGAGCGCAGCGTCTCCAGGCCCGCATTGACGCGATCGATTTCCGCCTCAAGCCACTCGACCTGCCCGGTCACCACCCGCAGCGGTTCGTAGGGCGGGTCGTCCATCTCGGGTGTGCAAAGATCCGCGCCCACATCGAACAGATCATTCTGGATCCGCGCCAGTGCGTCATCGAGCTCGGGGCCCGCGTGCAGCCGGCAGACGCCGAGCAGGGCGTTGAGTTCGTCCACGGTGCCGTAGGAGGCCACGCGATGATCGGTTTTGGCCACCCGGCTGCCATCGCCAAGGCCGGTCTGGCCGGTGTCACCCGTGCGGGTGTAGATCCGAGTCAGTTTAACCACGCCGGTCAGCCGCCGAAGCGCTTGACGGAGGCATCGATCTCGGCGACGGCCTCGGCATGGCCCTTCCAGCCGTTCACTTTGACCCACTTGCCGGGCTCGAGGTCTTTGTAGCGCTCGAAGAAGTGGCTGATCTGCTCAAGGACGATCGCCGGCAAGTCATCCGGGCCTTTGACGTGATCATAGAGAGGGGTGAGCTTGCTGATCGGCACACACAGGAGCTTGGCGTCTTCGCCCCCCTCATCGCTCATCTCAAGCACGCCCACCGGACGGCAACGAATGACCGAGCCGACCTCGAGGGGAAACGGCGTCAGGACCAGCGCATCGAGGGGGTCACCATCCCCGCAGAGCGTATCCGGGATGTAGCCGTAGTTGGCTGGATAGCGCATCGACGTGCCCATGAACCGGTCGACCATGATCGCCCCGGAATCCTTGTCCACCTCGTATTTCACGGGGTCGGCCTGGGCCGGAATCTCGATGATGATGTTGATGTCCTCGGGCAGGTTTTTGCCCGCGTCGATGCCCTCGTAGGCCATGGTGTCCCTCCTGGTCCAGCGTTCTGAGTGATTCGCGGATTATACGCACGCCCGGCCGCCCGGGTCAGGCCCTGAAATCGGGCAGACGCGGGGTCACCCGTTCGCCGCGCAAGCGGGCGTAATCGGGCAGGCCGTCGCGGTAGGGCGGGTAATCCTCGCCGGCAATCAGCGGGCGCAGGTAGCGCAGACAGGCGTCGGTCACAAAAAAACCGGACGCGTCGATGAACTCGGCCGGCATCCGCGCCTCGACGTTGGCCACCTCGGCCAGTGCGACCTCGCCCACATGCCAGCGATAGGGCGCATCCGATTCGCGCACGATGGTGGGCATGATGGCGTTGCGCCCGGCCAGCGCCTGTTCCACCGCGGCCTGCCCCACGGCGTAGGCCTGCTCAACATCCGTTGCCGAGGCGATATGGCGCGCCGCACGCTGCAGGTAATCGGCGATGGCGTAGTGGTACTTGTAGCCCAGCGTGTTTTTGATCAACGCCGCAATGGCCGGGGCGACGCCGCCAAGCTGAACATGGCCAAAGGCATCGCGCGTGCCCTGATCGGACAGGAATGTGCCATCGGCGTTTTTCACGCCCTCGGAGACCACCACCACGCAGTAGCCAAACCCCTCCACGCTTGCCTTGACCCGCTCGAGAAAGCGCTGCTCATCAAGCGGGACTTCGGGCAGCAGGATGACGTGCGGCGGATCGCCCTGCGCTTCCCGCGCCAGCGCGGAGGCCGCGGCGATCCAGCCGGCATGTCGGCCCATGGTCTCGAGGATGAACACCCGGGTAGAGGTCTGTGCCATGGAGGCGACATCGAGCCCCGCCTCTCGCGTGGCGACGGCGATGTACTTGGCCACGGAGCCAAAGCCCGGGCAGGTGTCCGTGACCGGCAGGTCGTTGTCCACGGTTTTGGGAATACCGATACAGGTCACCGGGTAGCCCATGGCCTCGCCGAGCTGCGAGACCTTGTGGGCGGTGTCCTGTGAGTCACCGCCGCCGTTGTAGAAGAAATACCCGATGTCGTGCGCGCGAAAGACCTCGATCAGACGTTCGTACTCAGCGCGATTCTCCTCGAGGCCCTTGAGCTTGTAGCGCGCGGAGCCGAAGGCGCCGGCCGGGGTATGGCGCAGTGCCCGAATGGTCTCGGCAGACTCGGCTGCGGTGTCAATAAGGTCTTCGTGCAGTGCGCCAAGGATGCCGTTCGCGCCGGCGTAGACCGTGCCGATGGCCTCGGGGTGGGCGCGGGCGGTCTCAATGACCCCGGCGGCGCTGGCGTTAATGACGGCGGTGACACCCCCGGACTGGGCGTAGAAGGCATTCTTCGGATGCATGGCAACGGGCTCCCTTCCCCCTCTCAGAGCCCCGCAGTCTATCAAGCCCCGGTGTGGGCGGTCTCGTGGAGATAGTCCCGGGTAATCGGTGCGGCCGCTGGCTCGCGGGTCAACTGCAGGTGGAACACCACGAGGCCCCGGTAGTAGAACGCCGCCTCACTCACCGCCAGGTAAAACTCCCACATCCGGCAGAAGCGCTCGCCTTTCTCGGCGACGACGTCGTCACGAACGGCCTGAAACCGCCTGTACCACTCGGCAAGCGTGTAGCCATAGTGCAGGCGCAAGACCTCGAGGTCGGTGGTGGCGAGGCGCTGCCGCTCCACGGCCGCAGTGACCTCGGAGAGCGCAGGAATGTACCCACCCGGGAAGATATACCGACGAATCCACGGGTTGGTCACCCCCGGCCGCGCTAACCGGCCAATTGTGTGAATCAGCGCAATGCCCTCCGGGGTGAGGTGATCGCGCACCCCGGCGAAGTACGCGTCGTAATACTGGACACCCACGTGTTCGAACATGCCGACACTGACAATGCGGTCAAAGCGCTCGGGGACGTCGCGGTAGTCCTGGAGGCGGATGTCGACCTGGTCCTCGAGCCCGCGGGCGCGGACGCGATCCCGGGCGACGCGGGCCTGCGCCTCGGACAGGGTGAGCCCGACCACCTGGGCGCCGGCTTGCTCGGCGAGTTCAATGGCAAGCCCGCCCCAGCCACAGCCGATATCGAGCACCGACTGACCCGGCGACAAGCAGAGCTTGCGACGAATCAGGGCGCGCTTCTGGGCCTGTGCGGTCTCGAGGTCTGCCGTGCCGGCGGGCCAGTACGCGCAGGAGTACTGCATGTCACTATCCAGGAAGCGCCGGAAGAGCTGCTCGTCGAGGTCGTAGTGATGGGCGACGTTGCGGCGGCTGGCGGCGCGCCGGTTCCACTGCTGCAGCGGTCGCAGTAACTGCTGCGTGGCCCGCTTGGCGCCGGTGGCCTGCTCATGGGCGAAGTTGCTCATGAGCACCGCCAGCAATCCGCGCAGATCGGGCGTACTCCAGAGCGCGTCCATGTAGGTCTGGCCGAGCATGAAGTCCGGATCGGCGATCACGCGGCGCTCGGCCCGGTTATCGTGTAGCTGCAGCACGCCGGCCGGGGTGCCGGCACCGAAATCGCGGACACGCCCGTCGGCCCGCTCAAGGCGCAGGTGCCCGCGTTCGATTCCGTCTTTGAGGACTTGCTCAAGCATACGGCCTCTCCCGTCGCGACGCCGGTGACTGAAACGGTTACCATGCCTATGACGCAAATGCGACCACTCCGTTCGTCAGTAGAGCACCATGAACCCAAGCGACGTCATCCAGCGCATCCTCGGAATCGCCCTGCTGCGCGCCGGCCCGCAGGATCTGCCGTACTCGACCGGGCTGATGGGTACCGTCATCGCCCTCACCGCGGCGGTGAACTACCCGGTGATTCAGCGCTACACGCCCGACGCCGAGCCGCTGGCACAAATCGGGCTGCTGGTGGCCTACAACCTCGGCTTTCTGCTGGCGGCCCTCTCGTTGCGCGGCCATGGCCCGCGGTTTGTGCAGACCGCCTCGGCGCTGTTTGGCAGCGATATCGTGATCTCCGCAGTCGCCCTGCCCATCCTGCTGGTCATTGGCCGACCCGATGAGGCGAATGCCCTCGCTGCACTCGCCTTCCTGGCGCTGCTGATCTGGAATATCGCGGTGGTTCGTCACATTTTGAGCGCGGCATTGGCCCTTGGCGGGCTCGCGAGCCTCGCCACGAGCCTGGCGTATATCTTCGGCGCCAGTGCCTTCGTGCGTGCCCTCACCAGCGGTTGAGACGCGCGCGCATGCCTCACCTTCACATCCTGGGTATTGGCGGCACGTTCATGGCCGGCCTTGCGGTGATCGCCCGGGAGGCCGGCTATACCGTCTCGGGCCAGGACCATGCCCTCTACCCGCCGATGAGCGATGTCCTGGCCACCGCCGACATCCGCGTCACCGAGGGTTACACGCCGCAGCCAGAGGCCCTTGCCGCCGACTGCGTGGTCATCGGCAATGCCTTGTCGCGGGGCAACCCGGCGGTCGAGGCCGTGCTCGAGGCCGGTGTGGATTACACCTCCGGGCCGGAATGGCTCGCCCGCCATATCCTGCGCGATCGCTGGGTGATTGCCGTTGCTGGCACCCATGGCAAGACCACCACTTCCAGCCTGATCGCCTGGCTACTCGAGTCCGCCGGCATGGCGCCCGGATTTCTGATTGGCGGGCTGCCGGGTAACTTCGCCACCCCCGCGCGCCTCGGCGACTCGCCGTTTTTCGTGATCGAGGCCGATGAGTACGACACGGCGTTTTTCGACAAGCGCTCGAAGTTCGTCCATTTCCGGCCGCGGACGTTGGTGCTGAACAATCTTGAGTTCGATCATGGCGATATCTTCGCCGATCTTGCGGCGATCGAGCGGCAATTCCAGCATTTGGTTCGGACTGTGCCCGGCCAGGGCGCCCTCCTCGTCAACGCCAACGACCCGGCCCTGGCGCGGGTACTGGAAGCGGGGTGCTGGAGCGAGCGCATCGGATTCGGTGATCGCGACCAACCGACACACGGCGCGCTCGACTGGGGGCTGGATGACTGGGCATTCACCGCACCGCTGCCCGGTCGGCATAACGCCATGAACACCCTGGCCGCACTGCTGGCGGCCCGCCATGTCGGCGTCGCGCCAGGACAGGCCATCGAGGCCCTGCCGGCATTCAAGGGCATCCGGCGACGACTCGAGCTGCGCGGCGAGGCCGGCGGCGTCCGCGTGCTGGATGACTTCGCCCATCACCCCACCGCCATTGCCGCCTCCCTGCAGGCGCTGCAGGAGACACCAGCGGCACGCACCGGCCGGATTCTGGCCGTGCTCGAGCCCCGCTCCAACACCATGCGCCAGGGCCTGCACGGGGACCGACTGGCCGCATCACTCGCGACCGCCGATGCGGTGTTCGTCCTGGCTGATCCGGCGCTAGACTGGGATCTGGGCGCAGTTCTCGCACCGCTCGGGGAGCGCGCGTGCACCGCGCCAAGCGTGGAGACGCTGATCACCCAAATCACGGCCACGGCCCGCCCCGGCGACACCGTGCTCGTGATGAGCAATGGCGCCTTTGGCGGATTGCATGAGCGGCTGCTGGCCGCCCTCGACTCGGGAGACTGACTCGCATGACACACGCCCCCATCACGCTTGCCATCACCGGTGCCTCCGGCGGCGTCTACGGGCTGCGCCTGCTGGAATGCCTGTTGGGCGCTGGCCGGCCGGTCTATTTGCTGATCTCGGAGGCGGGGCGGCTGGTACTTAAAATGGAAGCGGATCTCGCCCTGCCCGGCCGGCCCACGGACCTGGCCGCCGCACTGACCGAGCGATTCGCTGCTTCACCAGGCCAGCTCACGGTATTCGGGCCAAAGGCCTGGACCGCGCCCGTGGCCTCCGGCTCAGGGGCCCCGCGGCAGATGGTCGTATGCCCGTGCACAACGGGGACGCTCGGGCGAATCGCCGCGGGCAGCAGCGAGGCGCTGATCGAGCGCGCCGCGGATGTCGTGATCAAGGAGCGTGGCCAACTCATCCTGGTCCCGCGAGAAACTCCCTTATCGGAGATCCATCTCGAGAACATGCTGCGGTTAACGCGCATGGGGGTTGTCATGCTGCCCGCCAACCCCGGGTTCTATCATCGGCCGAACGACCTCGCCGGCGTGGTGGATTTTGTCATCGCGCGCATTCTGGATCGCCTGGGCATCGAGCAGGCGCTCATCCCGCCCTGGGGTGCCGAGCCGACAGACGACTAGTCCGGTGCCGCGAGACTCGCCGGCGCATACCGCGGCACGCGATCATCACGCCGCTGCAACGCGCTGCGCTCGGCGGCTCGGCCGAGCACCGCCTCGCGACCGGCTTGATCCAGCGCCACCCGGGTGAGCCGCGGCAGCAGCACGCCGCCGCGCACCGTCACGGTCTCGATCCAAACCAACCAAACGGGCCCCTGCGCAGTCGTCGCGCCGCGCCAAGCCCGCAACACAAGCCGCATGCCCGGCTCGGCTGCTGGCTGAATGCGCACCACATCCGGCAGCCGACCGGCATGCCAGCGGGGTAACACCGGCAACCGCTCAACCGACGGTTGTGGACTGAGCCAGCGCAGCGTCGTGGACCAGCGCCAGCGCGGCGGCGCCTGCCAACCCGCATCAAACCCCGTCGGCATCGCCTCGCCACCGAGCCATTGCGCCGTAAACCATCCCCGCCGACCGCCCAGGCCCAGGCGGCGATCGGCCAGCGTGGCAGCACCGACCCACCAGTCGTCTGCGGCAATCTCCGGCACTTGCGCGCCGCGTGGATAGGCCTCAAGCGGGTCGGGCCAGTGCGTCACCTCGGTGAGCGTCGCCGCCATCACGAGCACCAGCGCCGAGCCAAGGACCGCCAGGGACTGATGGCCGGAGACGCGCTCGGCCGAGCCGGCGAGACCGGGCAAGGCGCCACACACCACCCCCAGGCCGAGGCCACCGACCACATCGAGCGGCCAGTGCACACCCAGCACGACGCGTGTCACACCCACGCCCAGGCCGATCACGAGGCCGAGTGTGATCACGCTGCGGCGCCCGTAACGGCCCCGAATCGGCAGGAGCACGACCCAGGCAGTCACCAACGCGGCGATGCCCGCGGCATGGGCGCTGGGGAAGGCCGCGATAAAATCCGCGCCCTCCGAGAGCCCCTGCGGCCGCGGTGTGCCAAGACCCGCTTTGAGGGCATACGCGCCAGCCGCGGCCAGCACCACGGCTGCCAGCACCAACAGGGCTCGCCGGGGTTGATGGTGATGCCATAAAAAGCCGGCAAGCGCGGCCGCGGCCAGCAGCACCGGCAGCAGTCCACCCAACTGGGTAACGCGCCAGGCCGCCACCCGCACCAGATCGCTGCGATGGGCGTCGGCCAGTGCCACCAGGCCACGCTCCCAGCCCTGGGGTGACGCCCCCAGGAGCGCGTGCCCCGCGCTAAAGACGATGGCCACCACGGCGAGCCACCACAACCAGCCGCCGCGATGACGCAGCGCGCGTAGCGGGGCATGCAACGGCCGCAGCCCCAGCCAACGCCAGGACGTCGGTGGCCGGCGGCCGAGGGCGCGAGCCAGGCGGTGGCCGGCCAGGCGCAGTGGCCGGTCAATGCGCGGCAACAGCCAGCGAAGCAGGAAAAAGCCGCCAAACAGAATCACCAGCCAGGCCATCAGCCGACCCATGACCTCGAGTGCGAGTATGAGCGAGGCGCCAAACACAACGCCCGGCAGCAGATAGGCCGGCGCCCAGACCACCGCGGAGCTCACATTGGCCAGCAAAAACCGCCCCGGGGGCATGCCCAGCATGCCCACCACCGCCGGAATCACCGGCCGGACCGGGCCCACAAAGCGCCCGATCACCACGCTCTTGCCGCCATGGCGGTAAAACAGGCGCTCGGCCTGGGCGATCGTGCCGGGATAGCGACGGATCACGGGCAGGCTGCGGAGGCGGGCGCGGAAGTGCCAGCCGAGCCAGTAACTCAGCCCATCGCCCAGGATGGCGCCAGCCATGGCCCAGAGCAGCATCGGGAGGATCGGCAGGTTGCTGCCCCCCACGGCAGCCCCCGCCATGAACATGAGCACCGCGCCGGGCACCAGGAGCCCAACGAGGGCGAGTGATTCAAGAAACGCAATCAGGCCAATGACGGCCCCCGCCCAACCGGGGTGTTCAGCCAGCCAGGCGAGCAGAGGCGCCAGGCCGCCCTCAAGCCCGGTCACAGCGTCGCGAACACCCGCTCGGCCGCGTCCAGGGTGTGGCTGAGCGCCGCCTCGTCATGGGCGGTGGACACGAACCCGGCCTCGAACGCCGAGGGCGCGAAGTACACGCCGGCCTCGAGCATGCCGTGGAAAAAGCGCACAAAACGCTCGCCATCGCACTCGGCCACGTCTTCAAAGCGAACCACCGATGGCGCGTCGGTAAAGAACAAGCCGAACATCGTGCCGGCCTGATGCGTGACCAGCGGGATCCCGGCGGCCCTCGCCCGTGCCTGCAAGCCTTCGAGCAGCCGGGTCGTCCAGGCCTCAGCCTGAGCGTGGACATCGGGGCGCGAGAGATTGCGAAGCGTCGCCAGGCCGCTTGCCATCGCCAGTGGATTCCCGGATAGGGTGCCCGCCTGATAAACAGGGCCCGTTGGCGCGAGGTAATCCATGACCTCGGCACGCCCACCCAGGGCACCCACCGGCAGCCCGCCGCCGATGACCTTGCCCAGGGCAGTGAGATCCGGCGTGACGCCATAGCGGCCCTGGGCACCACCCAGTGACGCCCGAAAACCGCTCATGACCTCGTCGAACACCAGCATCGCCCCGCTGTCATCGCAGAGCGTGCGCAAGCCCTGCAGGAACTCGGGCAGCGCGGGCACGCAATTCATGTTGCCCGACACCGGCTCGACCAGCACCGCGGCGATCGTATCGCCATAGGTCTCGAATAAAGTGCGCACGGCTTCGATATCGTTGTACGGGGCGGTGAGCGTCATCTCCGTGACCGCGGCGGGCACACCGGGAGAGCCCGGGATACCCAGTGTCAGGACACCGGAGCCCGCCTCCACCAGCAGCGCATCGACGTGCCCGTGGTAGTTGCCACGGAATTTGAGGATGCGATCACGCCCGGTGTAGCCCCGTGCCAGGCGCACGGCACTCAGGCACGCCTCCGTGCCGGAGTTGACCATGCGAATACGCTCGATGGAGGGCATAATGCCTTTCACCACGGTGGCCAGCTCGGTCTCGAGCGCCGTCGGCGCGCCGAAACTCGTCCCATTGGCGGCCGTCCGGCTGATCGCTTCGACCACCTCGGGGTGGGCATGGCCGATGGCGAGCGGGCCGTAAGAGAGCACATAGTCGACGTACTGTTTGCCGTCCTCATCCTCAATCCAGGCGCCCTCGCCCCGGCGCATGAACACCGGTGTGCCGCCCACCGAGCGGAAGGCGCGCACGGCAGAATTCACGCCGCCAACCAGGTGTTCCTGGGCTTCGGTGAACAGGGTTTCTGATCGATTGGCCATGGTCGCTTGCTATCCCGTGTTGATTGCGTGGCTGATGGCCGTGGCGGCGGCCGCGATATCGGTGGCAGAGAACACGGCGTCGATCACGGCAACGGCATCCGCCCCGGCCTCGATGACCGCTTCGACGTTGCCCGCCTGGATACCACCAATGGCCACAAGCGGGCCCGCGAAAAATGCCCGTGCTTCATTGAAGATCGACAGCGGCGCCCGCCCCGACGCCGGCTTGGTGGATGAAGGGTAGACGCTGCCAAACGCCAGATAGTTCGCGCCAGCCGCGGCCATGCGCTGCGCGCGATCCAGATCGGCGTAGCAGGACACCCCGATCAGCGCCGATGCGCCAAGCTGACGTCGCGCCTCGGCGATGTCCGGGTCGTCCTGGCCAATGTGCACGCCATCCGCCCCCACCGCGGCGGCGAGCGCGACATCGTCGTTGACGATGAAGGGCACACCGGCCTGCGCGCACAAGCGCTGGAGCGCGGTGGCTTCCTGATGCCGACGCTCGGTGTCATCGGACTTGTCGCGATACTGAACCACGCGCGCCCCGCCGCGAATCGCCGCCGCCACGGCCTCGGTCAGCGGCACTGGCCGCGGCCAGCGCGCGTCGGTAATGACGTAGAGCCCGGCAATACCCTGATCGCCTGGCGCCATGCTCAAATCTCGATCATTTCAAAATCGGACTTGCCTGCGCCGCATTCCGGGCAGACGAAGTCATCGGGAATGTCTTCCCAGCGGGTACCGGGCGCAATGCCCTCCTCGGGCAGGCCGTCCTCTTCTTCGTAGATCCAGCCACAGACCACACACATCCACGAGCGATATTCCATGCCGCATTGCCTCTCATTACATGAATTGATGAAACGCTCACCCTAAAGACTGGATGAGGCGCTTGAAAGTGGATTGTCCTCATCCGGCGTTGCGAATTCGACACCGGTTTCGATGCGCCCGTCCGGATGCAGATCAAGCCAGCGAAAACCGGGTGGGCCGTCATCCAGGGCAAAGGTCTCAGCGCCGGCAAGGAACGGCGCGGCCGTGGCGGGAGTTGCCAGGCAACGACAGCCATCGAGCGTGCCGTCAAAGGCCTGGTGGACATGGCCCATCACCAGGCCGCGAATCCGCCCATCCTCGAGCAGACGGGCCCGCAATGCCGCCGGCTCCTGCAGGCCAATGGCATCAAGCCAGACCGTGCCCACCGGACAGGGCGGATGATGCAGCGCGAGCAGGACATGGCGGGCATCGGTGGCGGCTAGCGCGGCGTCCAGACCCGCGAGCTCGTCGGCGGTCAGTTGGCCCGGGACCTCGCCTTCCGAGAGCGTATCGAGCATGACGACGCACCAGTCACCCAGCGCCAGGCTGCGTGCCGCGGTGATCAGGCCGTCACTGAACACCTCGGCCATCGCCCGGCGCTCATCGTGATTGCCAGGCGTTACGCGCCCCGGCAAACCGAGGGTCTCGAGTGCCGCGCGCAGCCGCTGGTACGCCGCCACGCTGCCGTCGTCTACCAGATCCCCGGTGTGAACGAGGGCATGGGCCTCGGCTGCCCACGGCTGCATCGCCGCGAGCGTTGCCTGGAATCGCGACTCGACCGAGACACCCGCATGCTGGGCGGCGGGATCCGCCAGGAGATGGGTATCAGTGACCTGCAGCAGTCTTTGCACGCCCATGCGCTTTGTCCTTATGTACCGGCCTTTTCATGGACCCAGAGCTGGCTGAACCAGTAATACCCCCCGTCGCCGTCAGGGAGCGTGCAATTATAGCGGCTGCGACCCACCGGCAAGCTCGCCTCACCCTGAACGGTGAATTGGCGGCCTGGCTCCTGCCATTCCACGCTCAAACGCTCGCTGCCGTAGAAACACCCCAGCCGCTCGGTGGCGAGGTCGTCCTCGGCGAGTGTGACCGTCAGCTGCGGGGCCTCGGCCGACTCGCGCACCGGGCTCACGGGTGACTGCTCGGCCACTGGTAGCGCCCGGGTGTTCAGGCGCAGCGCGAAGGCCTCCGCCTCGCCGTAGCGCTCGTTTAACGAAAAGCGGGGCAACGCCCGCAGCCGTGAGGTCTCACCGATCGCGCCAGACTGCTGACCAAACGCGAGGTAACCCATTTCGTCCACCAGGCCCATTAGCGCCTCATCGTACTCACCGTAGGGATACGCCAGCAGGGGCGGATCGGTGAGAACGGCCTTGCCAAGCGCGTCAACGAGGCGACGCTGCGCGTGATCGAGATCCTCGCGAATGCGCTCCGCCCAGGCCGCCTGATCCTCGCCCGCTTCCCGGACAAACAATGGATCGTGCGAGGTGGAGTGGTTGGCGAAGGTCGCGCCCGCTTGCGCCATTTCCCGCATCCGTGACCAGTCAAGGTACTGCGAGTAACCATCATCAACCGGCGCGGTATTCACGAACACGGTGTAGGGCCAGTCACGCTCGGCCAACAGCGGATGGGCGACCTCACCCACACTGCGGTAGCCATCATCAAAGGTGATGGCCACGGCTTTCTCTGGCAGGGCCGGGCCGCCGGTGAGGGCCGTGACGACATCGGCCAGCGGGACCACGGTATAGCCCTCAGCCGCAATCGTCTCGAGATGGGCCGTGAACTGATCCGTGGTGACTCGGGTACTGGGCTGGCCGTCTTCACCCACGTGGTGATACATCAGCACCACTGCGTGTGCTGGGTCGGGTGAGGACGCCGCCGCGAGCCCCGGGCTCAGGAGCAGTGCCAGCAGCATGGCGATCAGGCCAGCCCGTGCCTGGCGGGGCGCATCAGAAATCGATGCGAAGGCCCCCATACATGCCATCTTCATAGTCACGATCGCCACCCAGGCTGTCGCCGTCATAACTCAACTCGATGTTGCGGTAGCCCAGATATACGCTCGCGTCTTCCAGGATTTTGAACTCGCCGCGCACGGCGACTTCCTGGTAGCCATCGATGTCACTGAACGCAGTGACCGAGGGCGCGAGATACACATCCGCCGCCACGGCGGCTCGATTGTAGTTTGGCAGGGTGTAGTGCAGCTTGCCGCCAATGGCAAGGGCGGCGCCGTCAGCGTCACGCTCATCATCACTGATTACCGGCAGCTTGCCACCAATGCCAAGCACCAGGGCCTCGCGCCCCGGCTCAGGGCGGTCAACCAGATGAAGCTCGCCTTCGATAATCTCGCCGGCATCGTCGTGATGGAGCAGGCCACCGCCGGCTTCCAGGCCCTGCGGCCCGAGCGACCGAATGTAACTCAGCTTCGCGGCGTCGCTGCTGAGATTAAAATCCAGCGAGTCTGCCGCTGCGGGCAAGGCCGCTACGGCAAGCGCCAGCCCCATCCATCCTGTCATGCGTATCGTCATTGTCTGCTCCCCTTCCAAAGGCTGCGTCCTGCCTGAATGATACACTGAGATTTGCCCAACCCACAGGAGGATATGCCATGGCCGCGAGACAGCCTGTGCCAACGGTATTCCGGCAGCTGCTGGGCGATGCAGGGGTGGTTGAGCCAGGTGACGCCAGCGCGGCGTATCTGGCGGAACGCCGCGGGCTTTTTGCCGACCGCTCGGTCGCGGCCGTTGTGCGGCCCGGCAGCACGGACGAGGTGGCTGCCGTGCTTCGCCAGAGCGCAACGGATGGCCTCGCCGTGATTCCACAGGGCGGCAATACCGGGCTCTGCGGCGGGGCAGCACCCGGCACGAATACTGAAGGCACGATCGTGCTCTCGCTGGAGCGCCTCAACACAATCCGCGCAGTCGATGCCGAGAATTTCAGCCTGACCGCCGAGGCCGGCTGCACGCTCAGTGCCGTCCAGCAGGCAGCCGCCGCCGTTGATCGGCTCTTTCCCCTGAGTTACGCGGCTGAGGCCGACTGCCAGATCGGCGGCAACCTGGCCACCAATGCGGGCGGCATGAATGTCCTGCGCTATGGCAATGCCCGGGAGCTCGCGCTCGGCCTCGAGGTCGTGCTGGCCGACGGGCAAGTCTGGGACGGCCTGCGCGCCCTGCGTAAGGACAACAGCGGCTACGATCTGCGTGATCTGTTTATCGGCGCCGAGGGCACCCTCGGGATCATCACCGCTGCGACCTTGCGCTTGTACCCGGCGGTTCGCGAGCGGGCGACCTGTATCGTCGGCCTCGACGACGTGGCATCGGCTGTGGCGCTGTTCGCGCGCCTGCGGGCCGAGAGTGGGGACACGATCACCAGCTGCGAGCTCATGGGGCGGATGCCGCTCGAAACCGCGATCGCCTACGCACCGGACTGTCACGAGCCTCTGCCCGCGCAGCATCCCTGGTATCTGCTCGTGGAGCTCAGCAGCAGCGCGCGCGATGGCGACCTCGCCCGCCGGCTCGAGCGCGCCCTGGCGGAATCACGTGACGGTGTCGGCGACTATCGGATAGCGAGCAATGCCGATCAGGCCACCGACTTCTGGCGCTTACGCAACCGCATCCCCGAGGCCCAGAAAAGCGCGGGCGCCAGCATCAAAAACGACATCTCCGTGCCCATCGCGGACATGCCTGCATTTTTGCAGGCCGCCTCGGAGGCCGTAATCGCCCGATGCGAGGGCGTGCGGATCTGCGCGTTTGGCCATATCGGTGATGGGAATATTCACTTCAACCTGACGCAGCCAGCCGGCATGGAGCCATCGGTTTTTCTTGCCCAGTGGGAGCGTCTCACGCAGGCCGTTCACGACGTTGTGATGGGTTTTCGCGGGTCGTTCGCCGCCGAGCACGGCGTCGGTCAGCTCAAGCCCGGCGAGGTCGCCCGGCTCAAAGATCCGGTGGAACAATCGCTGATGCGGTCGCTGAAAGCGGCCCTGGATCCGGACAACCGCTTGAACCCCGGCAAGGTCGTGCCGCCCGGGCCGAGTTAGTCGAGGCCGCGACGCCGTAACAGCCAGGCGGTGTAGAAGCTGGCCACGGCCGGTGCGAACGTTGCCAGAATCGCCACCCAAATCCAGGCGTTGGACGGGCGCACCAAGGCCTGCAGGCCCGCGGGGCCTGCAGTCATCCATAACGCGCCGGTGCCAATCACCACCACGTTCAGTGCGATGGCCAGAAAAATCCACCCGAGTTTTTGCTGAAACCGCGCCGGCTCGTTCATGCCTCAACCTCCTCCAGTGCCGCGTTCACCGGTGCTCCGATGGCGATCTCACCACCCATGAGCACGCGCGCCGTGATCCCCCCGTGGCCGCGCATCGCGTTGTACCCGCCAGTGCCCAAGGATCGTTCCATGAATGAGCACGGGTCACATACCCCAGTGCCCTCCAGCAGGACATCACCGATGCGAAAGCGCGCCTTGCGCAACGCATACAGGTTAATGCCGCTGACCACCAGGTTGCGCCGCAGTAGCGCCGGGTCGACGCGATCGTGCCCGGTTAGGGACGCCACCACCGGCAGATGCTCGGCCTGGATCAGCGTGACAGCACGCTCACCGCTGCGCCCGGCATAGCGATCGCCCACGAGCCCGTGTGCATCGACCGTCACCGTCTCAGGCGTTGTTAACGGCGCGCGACGCGCCGGGCGCAGGCCAATCCACTCCAGTCGGCCGGCGCGCGGGTACTGACGCATCAGCGCTTTCATCGTCCACTTCATGGCGAAATCATACCGCGTTGAGTGACTGATCGTGCATGGCGGCCAGATCACGGGCGAGGCCAATGGTGGTCTGGGGCGCCACGGCCCCGATCGGCGCCAGATTCACGCCCAGCCGCGGGCGCGGTCGGCCCGCCTCACGCTGATGATCAATGATGTCGGCCCAGGTCCGGCGAATCTGCTCGAGCGAGCGCTGCGGGACGGCATCGTCCACCTCGGTCAGCCAGGCCTCCAGCGCATCGGGAATGCTCACGCCGAGCCACAGCAGAAAACGGATATTGCGCAGGCTCCGGACCGGGCAAAACGCCAGCAGCACCTCATCGGCGGTCTCGCCAATGCGCGCCATCTCATCGAGCAAATGGGTGAAGTGATCGGGCTCGTAGAGGATCTGCGTGGTGAAAAAGTCCGCGCCCGCCGCGGTTTTGGCGGCCATGCGCGCCGCCTCGTCCTCCCGTGAAGGAATGCAGATATTGCCAACGCGCAGCTCGGGAATGGTGAGCGCATCGCGCATGAGTTGGCTGGCCTCCGGCACGGTCGGGCCGGGGTAGACCGTGTCAGCCAACCCGCCGCCCACCAACACGAACTCGCGAATGCCGTACTCCGACCAGGTCTCCCGACACCAGTCCAGCAAATCCGCCGAGCGCTGGTGCACCACCACATGATTAATCATGCAGGGGATGCCCAGTCTCTCCTGGATCAGCTGACCCAGGGCCCGGGGTGCCATGCGCGGCTCAAAGGGCTTGCGCCGCTCACCCTTTTGGCTGCGGGCGGGCTCTTCGTGAATTTCCGGGATGTTGACCCGATCCAGTGGCCGAGCGGCATGGACCTGTGCGACCTTTTCAATGACCGCTTCGACGGCCGCCTCGCCGCGATGGCGCTCGGGCGGCACGGCTTCAAGAACTGTTTTCACGGGACAGTGTTCTTCCTGGTGGACGAGATAGACAAAGAATGAATGAGTCTCCGGACCGCACTTCGCGGCGTCAATGTTAATCTCAGGGCAACACACAGGAGACCCCCCTCATGACTCGATTTGCACGCCTGCTCCTAATCGCTGGCCTGGCCCTCGCGCTAGCCGCCTGCAGCCAGACCAACCAGACGTTGCGCCTGTCACCGAACCCGCCCGAAACCGGGCCACCGATCGGCGATAGCGCCAGCGTCGGTTTTCAGGTCCTTGATACGCGCAACGATCGCGACCTCGGCGTGCTCGAAAACCCAGATGGCAGCATTGTGCAGCTGGTCGCCGAGCAGGATGTGGCCTACGCCGTCCAACTGGCCGCCGCGCAGGCGCTACGCGGGTATGATTTCGATCCTGGCGTCTGGGATGCGGGCCGCGCTCCCCGACTCGAGATCCGCATCACCGCGCTGGAGCACGAAGTGATCGCCGGGGTGCCTTACGAACTGGAGACCGAAATCGCTCTCCAGGCAACGGCTTGGGTACAAGGCGACCGGTACACGACCCGCGCGCGCGCCACGGCGAGTGATCAACGCGCCCTGCCACCGCGAGCCAGCGCTAATACCGAGGCCATTGAAAAGGCGATCACGCGGGCACTGACCCAGCTGCTCGACGCGCCGCTCGCCGAGTTCCTCGCCGGTAACCGCTGAGCGACGCGGCATGGATGATCAGGTCACGCTGCCCGCACCGCGGGCCGACTGGGCGTTGTTTCTGGATTTTGACGGCACGCTGGTGGACATCGCTGCCCACCCGGATGCGGTGGCGGTCTCCCCCGAACTGCACGAGCTGCTGCGCACACTCACCCAGACCCTGCACGGGGCCGTCGCGATCGTCTCCGGGCGCAGTCTGGACGGACTCGATGCGTTGCTGAATGGGGCGCTGCCCGCCATGGCAGGTATCCACGGCCTGGAGCGCCGGGACGGCCGGGGCCAGGTCTACCGCCCCATGGATCGGACCGAGAGCTTTGCCGAGGCACGAGCCGCCCTGAGTGCCTTTGTCGAGCAGCACCCCGGCACCACGCTTGAGGACAAGGGCAACGCCCTGACCCTGCACTATCGCGGCGCGCCCGAGTTAGCCGGGGAGGCCGAGGCGCTGCTGCGCACGCAGTGCGAAGCGCTTGGCGAAGAATTTCGGCTATTGCGCGGCAAACAGGTGCTGGAGCTAAAGCCCGCGGGCCATCACAAGGGCACGGTCGTCGAGGCCTTTCTGGCCGAGGCACCTTTCGCCGGCCGCACCCCCGTCTTTCTGGGCGATGATGTGACCGACGAAGACGCCTTTGCCGTGGTGAACCGCCTGGGTGGGCATTCCATTCGGGTCGGCACCGACCGACCCACTGCCGCTCGGTATCAACTGGAATCGGTTCATGCCGCGCTGCAATGGCTGGGGAGCCTGTCCGAACAGATCGACTAGGGCACGAGTGCTAGACTCAAGGGCATGAAAGCCGAATCGACCAACCTTGAACTCGGCGTGATTGGTAACTGCCAGATTGCCGGGCTCATCAACGCTGAAGGCGCACTGATCTGGGCCTGCCTGCCCCGCTTTGATGCCGAGCCCGCGTTCTCCCGGCTGGTGGACACCGAAGATCACGGCCACTTCACCATTGAGCTGAACGACCAGTGCGATGCCACGCAATATTACCGCCGCAACACCGCGGTGCTTTGCACCGAGCTGACGGATCGCAGCGGCGCGGTGCTGCGCATCATCGATTTCTGCCCGCGGTTTCGCCAGTACGGGCGCCATTACCGCCCGGTCATGATGATTCGGCGCCTGGAGGTATTGCGCGGTAATCCGGTCATCCGCACCCGGTTGCGACCGTCGATGGGCTGGGACGGCACCGACCCGGACATCACCCGCGGTAGCAACCATGTCCGCTATTTGCGCAGCCAGCAGGTGCTGCGGGTCACCACCGACGCGCCATTGACCCATGTCCTCGACGAAACGCCCTTTGTCGTCGACAGCACCATGACCTTCGTGCTCGGCCCGGATGAGAGCGTCAAGGAGACCGTGGGCAGCATGGGCCGGCGCTTCCTGGAGCTGACCGAGGCCCATTGGCGGGAGTGGGCACGGTCGCTGGCCATACCCTTCGAGTGGCAGCGCGAGACCATTCGCGCCGCCATCACCCTCAAGCTATCGGCCTACGAAGACACCGGCGCCGTGGTGGCGGCCTTCACCACCTCCATCCCCGAGGCTGCCGACAGCGGCCGAAACTGGGATTACCGCTACTGCTGGCTGCGGGATGCCTACTTCACCGTGCATGCCCTGAACCGCCTGGGCGCCACGCGCACCATGGAGGGCTTTTTGCGCTACATCATTAACCTGGTGGCGGGCGCCGAGGACCAGAAGCTCCAGCCGCTCTACGGTATTGGCGGCGAGCGGCGAATCGAAGAGGAAACCGCCGACGCCCTCGCCGGCTATCGCGGCATGGGGCCGGTGCGCGTGGGCAATGCTGCCTATCATCAGGACCAGCACGATGTGTATGGCACCGTGGTCCTCGCGGCGACTCAGGCGTTTTTTGACGAGCGCCTGGAGCGGCCTGGCGACCGCGCCCTGTATCACCGGCTCTGCGCCCTCGGCGAGGAAGCGGCACGCCTTTACGATCAGCCCGACGCCGGCATTTGGGAATACCGTGGTCGGGCGCGGGTGCACACCTACTCGGCGATGATGTGCTGGGCGGCCTGCGACCGCCTAGAGCGCATTGCCCTGCGCCTGGGCCTTGATGCCGATGCCCGGCGCTGGGGCGCGCAGGCCAACACCATGCACGAGAAGATCAGCACCGAGGCATGGAACGACGAACTGGGCGCCTTCACCGAGACCTTCAACGGCGACACCATGGACGCCAGCCTGTTGCTGATGAACGAGCTCGGCTTTCTGCGGGCCGACGATCCGCGCTTTGTCGGCACGGTGAACGCCATCGAACGTGACCTGCGCCGTGGCGATCACCTGTTCCGCTACTCCGCCGAGGATGACTTCGGCCTGCCCGAGAACGCGTTCAACATCTGCACGTTCTGGTTTATCGACGCCCTGCAGGCCATCGGCCGGGGCGATGAGGCGCGCGCGCTGTTCGAGAACATGCTGAGTCAGCGCACGAAACTTGGCCTGCTCTCCGAGGATCTCAAACCCGAGGACGGTGAACTCTGGGGCAACTTCCCCCAGACCTACAGCATGGTTGGACTGATTAACGCCGCCATGCACCTCAGCCGTTCCTGGGAGGAGGCATTGTGAGTCGACTGGTCGTGGTCTCGAACCGGGTGCCGAACCCGCGGGCCACCCAACCGCAGGCCGGTGGCCTGAGCGTGGCCCTGTCCGGTGCCCTCAAGCGTCGGGGCGGGATGTGGTTTGGCTGGGATGGCCAGTTGAGCCAGGGGCCGGTCAGCCGTCCCCGCATCGAGCAGGCCGACGGCATCGACTACGCCACCCTGCCCCTGTCACGGGCAGATTACGACGATTTCTATCTCGGCTATTCCAACGCGGTCATCTGGCCGGTGTTCCATTTCAACCTGGGCGCCATGGACTATCAGCGCAGTCACTCCGAGGGCTATGCGCGGGTGAATGCGCTGTTTGCCGATGCCCTGACCCCGCTGCTTGAGCCCGATGACACGCTCTGGGTCCATGACTATCACCTCATGCCCCTGGCCCGCGAGTTGCGGGAGCGCGGCGTGCGCCAGCGCATTGGGTTTTTCCTGCATATCCCCTTCCCCGACTACGATGTACTGCGTGCCATGCCGGGCCATCGTCAGCTTCTGGAAGACTTGTGCCGATTTGATCTGCTGGGCTTTCAGACCGAAAACGACCGCCATGCCTTTGAAGAATCGGCGAGTCTCGCGGTGGGCGCGTTGGTACACGAGCCCGGCCGACTGCGACACCGCAATCGCGAGCTTCGCACCGGCGTCTACCCGGTGGGGGTGGATGTTGATGAGCTGGCAGACGTCTCTCAGCGCACCCTGACCGCTCCCCGTGTGCGCCGACTGCTCGATGGCCTGGGTGAGCGTGATCTGATCATTGGTGTCGACCGGCTCGACTACTCCAAGGGCCTCGAGCAGCGGTTTCGCGCCTTCGAGACCCTGCTGCAGGACTACGCCCACCGCCGCGGGCACACGGTGCTCATGCAAATCGCCAGTCCGTCGCGGAGCAGCATCAGCGAGTACGCGGATCTGCGCCAGCGCCTGGAGGGATTAACGGGGCATATCAACGGGACGTACGCCGATCTCGACTGGGCACCCATCCATTACCTGAACAAGACCTTCGCCCGGGGCTCGCTCATGGGGCTGTATCGGGCCGCCCGGGTGGGACTGGTCACGCCGTTGCGCGATGGCATGAACCTGGTAGCCAAGGAATACGTCAGCAGCCAGGACCCCGAGAACCCAGGCGTGCTGGTGCTCTCGGAGCTTGCCGGTGCCGCCGCAGAGCTGGAGGCCGCCGTGTTGGTCAACCCCTATGACCTCGACTCCATCGCGGCCGGCGTGAACACCGCGCTGGCCATGCCCCTGCCTGAGCGCCGCCGCCGCCATGCCCAGATGATGGACGTCCTGCGCGCCAATGCCATCGATGTCTGGGAAGCCCGATTCATGGCCGATCTGACAGGTCCGGCCGAATCGGCTGACTGAGACCTCCCCCCGCCATGGCCCGGGTGATCATGCACGTGGACATGGATGCGTTCTTCGCATCGGTCGAGCTCCAGCGCCATCCCGAGCTGGTCGGCCAGCCGTTGGTCGTGGGCGGCAAGGGCGACCCCAGCCAGCGTGGCGTGGTCTCCACCGCGACCTATGAGGCGCGGGTGTTCGGCATCCACTCCGGCATGCCCCTGCGCACCGCGGTGCGGCTATGTCCGGATGCCGTGTTCCTGCCCGTGGATTTTACGGCCTATCGCGCGGCCTCGGCCCGTGTCTTCGAGCATCTCCAGCAGGTCAGCGAGGCCTTTCAGCCGGTGGGCCTTGACGAGGCGTACATGGACCTCAGCCACCGCCAGGCGGACGCCGTTGCCCTTGGCGCCCAGCTCAAGCGCGACATTCACGCCGACACCGGGCTGGTTGCCTCGGTGGGGATCGGGCCCAATCGACTGCTCGCAAAGATTGCCAGTGATCTGGAAAAACCCGACGGGCTAACGCATCTCACCGCGGATGACGTGCCCGGCCGTGTCTGGCCGCTGCCGGTGCGCACGCTACACGGCGTTGGCCCGCGCACCGCTGAGCGCCTGGCCACGCTGGCCATCGAGACCATCGGTGATCTGGCCAACATGCCCCTGGCGCGGCTTCAGGCGGTGTTCAGCGCCCGCCATGCCCACACCCTGCACGCGGCTGCCCACGGCCTTGACGACCGCCCAGTCCAGACCGAACGGGTGCGCAAGTCCATCGGCCGGGAGCGCACGTTTCAGCAGGACTGCCGAAGCAGCGGGCGACTGGCCTACGAGGCGCGGGTGATGCTCGACGATGTCCACGGCCGGCTGCAACAACGCGCCCTCGCCGCGCGCACGGTCACGGTCAAGCTGCGCTACCGCGACTTCACCACCCACACGCGTTCGCGCAGCCTCGGTGCGGCGACTCAGCAGATCGACGCCCTGGCCGAAGCGGTGGAGCAATGCCTGTTTGCCCATCATCTGCATCGCGCCGTGCGCTTGCTGGGTGTCCAACTCTCAGGACTTGAGGTCGCCATGCCTGATCGCCAAGGCGGTTAATCCGGGGGTTCACAATTCCCCGGCTTGTATGCGATACCATGTTGCACAGCAACATTTTTCGCTACAGGAGCCGCGCCCATGACCGTCCGCAACCTCGACAGTCTCTTCAAACCGCGCTCCATTGCCCTGATCGGCGCCAGTCGCCGGGCCAATTCCATTGGGTCCGTGGTCGCGCGCAACCTCTTCAACGCCGGCTTTGATGGCCCGATCATGCCGGTGAACCCCAAGTACAGCGCCATCGAAGGAGTGCTGTGCTACCCGGATATCAGTGAACTGCCTGTCACGCCGGATCTGGCCATTGTCTGCACCCCACCGCAGACGGTGCCCGACATCGTTGACGAGCTTGCCCGGCATGGCACGCGCGGCGTGGTGGTGATCACCGCCGGCTTTGGCGAGGGCAATGACGCGGACGGCATGGCCCTGCGCCAGCGCATGCTGGATGCGGCCCGGCCGCATCTCACCCGCATCATCGGGCCGAACTGCCTTGGCATTCTGGTGCCGGGCATGGGGGTGAACGCCAGTTTCTCGCACCTTGCCCCGCCCGAGGGCCGGATTGCGTTCGTGACGCAGTCCGGCGCGATTGTCACCTCGGTCCTCGACTGGGCAGAGCGCCGCGGCATCGGGTTCTCGCACATGATCTCGCTCGGTGACATGGCGGATGTGGACTTTGGCGATACGCTCGACTACCTGGCGAACGATCCGAACACCCGCGCCATCCTGCTCTATGTCGAGGCGATCACCGATGCCCGCAAGTTCATGTCAGCGGCCCGGGCCGCGGCGCGCATGAAGCCGGTTATCGTGGTCAAGGCCGGTCGCCACGCGGCCAGCGCCAAGGCCGCTGCCTCCCACACCGGCGCACTCGCCGGCTCGGATGCCGTTTACGACACGGCCTTCCGCCGCGCCGGTATGCTGCGCGTGGACACGCTCGGTGAGCTGTTCGCCGCCGTGGAAACGCTCGCGACCAGTGAGCCGCCAGCCGGCGATCGCCTGACCATTCTGACCAACGGGGGCGGGATTGGCGTCCTCGCCACCGACGCGCTCATCGGCCATGGCGGTCAGTTGGCCGAGCTGCCCGAGGAGACCGTCACGGCGCTGAACGAGGTCCTGCCCGCCACCTGGTCGAAGGGCAATCCGGTGGACATCATCGGCGATGCCCCCGGCAAGCGGTATGCCGATGCGCTCACCACGCTGGCAGACAATCCGGACTCTGACGCCATTCTGGTACTGAACTGCCCGACCGCGGTCGCCGATAGCATGGACGCCACCGAGGCCGTTATTGCCGAGCAGCAAGGGCGCCATCGCGGCCATGGCCAGCGTCAGACCCTCTTTACCTGCTGGGTGGGTGAGCATACCGCCCAGCAGTCGCGACGGCGGTTTGCCGAGGCCGGCATACCCAGCTACACCACCCCCGAGGGCGCGGTGCGGGCGTTCATGCACATGGTCGCCTACCGCAAGAGCCAGGAGCAGCTCCTGGAGACACCCCCGTCGGTGCCCGAACTCTTTACGCCAGACTACGAGACGGCAAGTCAGTTGGTCGAGACGGCGGCCGCCGAGGGCCGGGAGATCCTGAGCGAACCCGAGGCAAAGCGGCTCCTGGCCGCCTATGGCGTTGAAGTGGTCACGACCGAGGTCGCCAGCAGTCCGAGCGATGCGGCCGAGGCCGCAGATCGGCTGGGCTATCCGGCGGCCATCAAGATCCTGTCGCCCGACATCACCCATAAAAGCGATGTCGGCGGCGTTGCCCTGGATCTGGAGGATGCCGCGGCCGTACAGCATGCGGCTGAGGCCATGGAGCGGCGCGTCGCGGAGACCTACCCCGATGCGACGCTGAGCGGCTTCAGCGTTCAGCCCATGGTTAAGCGCGCCGGATCTTGGGAGCTGATCGCCGGGTTTACGGAGGACGAGCAGTTCGGCCCGGTCGTGCTCTTCGGCCAGGGCGGCACCGCGGTGGAGGTCATTCAGGACCAGGCGCTGGGCCTGCCTCCGCTGAATCTGAAGCTGGCCCGGGAGATGGTGACGCGGACCCGCGTCTATAAGCAGCTCCAGGGTTATCGTGATCGCCAGTCTGCCGATCTGGATGCGATCGACTTAACGCTCACCCGCATCGCCCAGATCGCCGCGGATCTCTCGCGCGTCAAGGAGCTCGACATCAACCCATTGCTCGCCTCCTCCGAGGGCGTGGTCGCCCTGGATGCCCGCGTGCGCATTGGCGAAAACGGCCAGGGCAGTCGGCGGTTGGCGATTCGGCCCTATCCCCGCGAGCTCGAGAAAACGGTCACCGCCGATGATGGCAAACACTACCTGCTTCGCCCGATCCTGCCCGAGGATGAGCCGGCGCTGCACCGGGCGTTTGCCCACCTCACCCCCGAGCAGATCCGGTTGCGGTTTTTCGCACCGATGAAACAGCTTAGTCACATGGCCGCAGCGCGCTTTACCCAGATTGACTACAACCGGGAAATGGCGCTGATCATCACCGACCCGAACAAGGTGCCCGGCGAGGCCGAGCTCTACGGTGCGGTGCATATTCATGCCGATCCGGATGGCGAAAAGGCCGAGTACTCCATTGTCGTTCGCCACGACCTGACCCGACAGGGCCTGGGGCGGCTGTTAATGGAGCACGTCATTGACTACGCCCGGCAGCGCGGTATTGCCGAGATCGACGGCGATGTCCTGCGGGAGAACCAGCCGATGCTCGCGCTGTGCCGGCAGCTCGGTTTCGAGGAGCATGTGGATACCGATGAGCGCGACATCATTCGGGTCACGCTAGCACTTGCCACGGATAGCGGCGGGGGCTGACCCCGCCGCGTCCTAGCGGTATTTCAGGATCTCCATGAGTTCGCCGACAATCTCGTCGGCGTCACCGCGTGCCTGGGCGTTGGTCACGTGGTGGTGGAGATGGCTTCGCAGCACGGCATCGCCGACCTTGGCCAGGGCACCGTCCACGGCCTTTAGTTGGCGCAGAACATCCACGCAGTAGACGTCATCACGCTCGAGCATGCGCACGATGCCCTCGACATGCCCCCGCACCGAGGCGAGGCGCTGACGCGCCGAATCCCGAACGGCGGGCTCAAGCGCGAGCTGGCAATGGGTTGGATCGGCCATCCGTTACCTCCTGGCGATGGCGGGACGGCTGGAAGCGCCGCAGCCGCAGTGAATTGGTCAGCACAAACAGACTCGAAAGGCTCATGGCCGCCGCGGCCGCCATCGGGTTCAACAACCAGCCGGTCAGCGGGAAAAGCACGCCGGCCGCGACCGGGATCAGCAGGACGTTGTAGCCGTAGGCCCAGACGAAGTTGCCCTGAATGGTGCGATGGGCGCGGCGCGCCAAAGTCACCGCATCCAGCAGGCCATTGAGGTCGGCACGCATGAGCACGGCATCCCCGGCCTCGATGGCCACATCGGTGCCGGTGCCGATGGCGATGCCCACGTCGGCTCGGGCGAGCGCCGGGGCATCATTGATGCCATCGCCCACAAAGGCGACGCGCTGGCCCTCACCCTGCAGGCGCTGAACCTCACGGGCCTTGCCCTCGGGCAGCACACCGGCCATCACTTCATCAATGCCAAGCCGCCGGGCCAGGGCATCGGCTGTGGCAGCCTGATCCCCGGTGACCAGGGCCACCCGCAGGCCCATTGCCTTGAGCCCAGCGATCACCGCAGCGCTCTCCTCGCGCGGCGGATCGGCCACTGCCACCACGCCGAGCAACTGGCCATCGACCGCGGCATACACCGTGGTCATGGCATCGGCAGCCAGCGCCTCGGCCGTGGCCTGGACCGAGCGGGTATCCACCCCCAGCCATTCCATGTAATGCGCCGCGCCGACGTGGACATAACGCCCGTCCACACGGGCCTCAACGCCGTAGCCAGTGACCGAGTCGAAATCCGTCGCCTTGGGGATCGTCAAGCCCCGGGACTGGGCGGCCTCGACGATGGCCGTTGCCAGCGGATGCTCGCTATGCGATTCCACGGCGGCAATTAAACCCAGCGCCTCGTCCTCGGCGCCAGTGGCCACTTCCAGATGGGTGAGCTGGGGGCGGCCGACCGTGAGCGTCCCGGTTTTATCAAGCACCATCGTGTCGGCACGCGCGAGGGCCTCCAGGGCCGCGCCACGACGCAACAGCATGCCGTTCTCCGCACCCTTGCCGGTGGCGACCATCACCGCCGTGGGCGTTGCCAGCCCCATAGCGCAGGGACAGGCGATGAGCAGCACACTGACGGTGGCGACAAAGGCGTAGGACAGCACCGGATCCGGGCCGATGGTGAGCCAGATCGCCGCGGTAGCCAGAGCCACCACCAGCACGATGGGCACAAACACCCCGGCGATGCGATCGGCCATTTGCTGGATGGGTGGCTTTTCGGACTGGGCCCGCTCGACCATGTCGATGATCTGCGCCAGCACGGTCTCACCGCCAACCCGCGTCGCCTCGAAGGTGAGGGAGCCCTGGCCGTTCACCGTGCCCGCAACGACCTCATGGCCGGCCTGTTTGGCCACGGGCACGGGCTCACCGGAGATCATCGACTCGTCCACCCGTGACTGACCCTCGAGGATGTTGCCATCCACGGGGATGCGTTCACCCGGGCGCACCAGCACCTGATCGCCGGCGGTCACGGCGTCGATGTTTACTTCAACCGCCTCACCCGCGCGCAGCACGCGGGCGGTTCTGGCCTGCAATCGCAGCAATCGGCGAATGGCCTGCGAGGTGCGCCCGCGCGCAATCTGCTCGAGATATCGGCCGAGCAGGATCAGCGTGATGATCACGCCCGATGCCTCAAAATAACTGCCCGCCGTCCCGGGCGGGAAAATCCCGGGCACGAACAACACCAGTAGAGAGTAAAAATACGCCGCCCCGGCACCGATCATCACCAGGCTGCTCATGGCAGGCGCTGCATGACGCATTTCTTTCCAGCCGCGCTGGAAAAACCCGCGCCCGGCCCAGAACACCACCGGGGTGGCGAGCAGCCACTCAATCGCAATCCACGCGCGCTCGGGTAACCACTGGGTGTAGAGCTCCTGCCCCCCAGGCAGATGGCGGCCCATGGCCACGATCACCAGGGGCACGGTGAAGGCCGCGGCCAGCATGAGCTGGCGACGCAGTCCGATGCGCTCCTGGTCCTGCGCGCTTGGCCCGGCCTCGCTCGTTCCAACGCCATAACCCGCGTCTTCCACGGCTGTCACCAGCGCCTGGCGGCTGGTTGCGCCGGTTAAACTGGTGACCCGTGCATTGGAGAGGCCCAGGTTGACCTGCGCGCTCACCACGCCAGGCACTGCATTCAGGGCCTTCTCGACATGACTCACACAGCCGCCACAGGTCATGCCGGTGACCTCGAGCGTGATCTCGGTCGTCGCCGCGGGATAGCCCGCCTCCGCCAGGGCCGTGGCAGCCTGACTGGCCACATCACTGGCCTCGGCATCGGCGTTAAGCGTCAACTCCGCCCGTGCCGTTGCGAGGTTCACCGTGGCGTCGGCGACGCCGGGTAGCGCCTGCAGGACAGTTTCCACGCGCCGCACGCAACTGCCACAGGTCAGGCCCGTCACTTCCAGGTTGAGGGTTTTCTCCGCCATCGCGCACCTCGTTGATTGATTCAAGGTTAGGTTACCCCTCCCCCCGGGGGGTCGGTCAAATCATCTAGACAAAAAAAGAGGGCCCGAAGGCCCCCTTTGCAGATGCCGGAAATCCCTTTCCGGATGAGGAGAGGTCAGTCCTTGATTACATGCTCTCGCGCCAGCCGGCGACGAGATCGTCGTAAGGCACGGTCTCACCCTGCGGCTTCTCGTCATCGAGGGCCGGCTTCGGTGCGCCTTCCTGGTCGAACCAGTAGTCCGCATCGCGCAGGTCGTTCAGACGCGGGCCACAGCGATCTTGCACGTCGGCGCGTTCAAGCCGCTCCATCACCCGATCCTGCTCACTGGCGAGGTTGTCCATCGCCTCCTGCGGCGTCACCTCACCGGTCACGGCCGAGGCCACGTTGGACCACCAGAGCTGGGCCAGACGCGGATAGTCAGGCACGTTCGTGCCGGTATCCGTCCACATCTCCCGATCCGGGCTGCGATAGAACTCAACCAGACCACCCAGGCGCGGCGCCCGCTCCGTCATCGACTCATGCATGATGTCGGACTGGCGAATCGGGGTAAGGCCCTCGTGGGTCTTCTTCAGCGACACGACCTTGGAGGTGGCGAACTGGGCATACAGCCAGGCGGCCTTGCGGGCCTCCGGATCGGCATGCTCGAACAGCGTCCAGGAACCGATGTCCTGATAACCAACCTTCATGCCCTCTTCCCAGTACGGCCCATGGGGCGACGGGGCCATACGCCATTTCGGCGTGCCGTCCTCGTTCACCACCGGGGTGCCTTCCGCGGCCATCGGCGCCGTGAAAGCGGTGTACCAGAAGATCTGCTGGGCGATATGCCCCTCGGCTGGCACGGGGCCCGCCTCGGAGAAGGTCATGCCGGAGGCCTCCGGCGGTGCGTAGGCATCGAGCCAGTCGATGTACTTGGTCAGTGCGTAGACCGAGGCGGGTGCGTTCACGGCACCACCCCGACGGACGTCAGACCCGACGGGATGGCAATCCTCAACACGAATGCCCCATTCATCGACGGGCAAACCGTTGGGCAGGCCCTTGTCACCCGCACCGGCCATGGACAGCCAGGCGTCCGTGAAGCGCCAACCCAGCGACGGATCCTTCTTGCCGTAATCCATGTGGCCATAGATCTCGCGGCCATCGAGCTCACCGACGTTCTCGGTGAAGAACTCGGCGATGTCCTCGTAAGCCGACCAGTTCACCGGCACACCCAGCTCGTAACCGTAGATGTCCTCGAACTGTGCCTGCAGGTCCTCGCGCTGGAACCAGTCGTAACGGAACCAGTAGAGGTTGGCGAACTGCTGGTCAGGGAGCTGGTAGAGCTTACCGTCCGGTGCCGTGGCGGCATCCAGACCGATGAAGTCGTCCAGATCCAGGTACGGCGAGGTCACATCGGCCCCTTCGCCTTCCATGTAATCCGTCAAGGGCAGGACCTGCCCATAACGATAATGGGTACCGATCAGGTCAGCGTCGTTAATGTACGCATCATAGATCGGCTCGCCAGACTGCATCTCGGTCTGCAGGGCCTCAATCACATCGCCCTCACCAATCAGGTTATGGGTCAGATTGATTCCCGTCAGCTCGGAGAAGGCCTCGGCGATGACGCTGGCCTCGTATTCATGCGTCGGAATCGTCTCGGAGACGACGGACACGTCCATGCCCTCGAACGCTTCAGCGGCTTCGATGAACCACTCGATCTGCTCCATCTGCTCCTCGCGGCTCAGCGTCGAGGGCTGGAACTCTTCAATCCACTTTTCAGCGGCGGCCTCCTGCTCGGCCGTGAGCGCCTGGGCATTGCCCAGCCCGCCGATGCCCAGCGCGGCAGCTACCGCCAACGCCGTCAAAGGCCGCATGGCATTTTTCTGCTCTTTCATTGCTTTCTCCTCCAGGAGGGGATCGTTGATCCCGTTACCCAAGGCAGCGGCGCCAGCCTATCCAGCGCTTGCCTTTTTCATGTCAAGCAGGGCTTTTGCACCTGCAAGTCGGTCAGCCCCAGCGCAACATCACCGCCGCATAGACGATGGAAATGCCCGAGGCCATCAGCAGGCTGGCGTCACTGAACGCCAACCAGATTAAGTGGATGTAGGCCGAACCCAGCAGGCTCATGAACAAGCGGTCGCCCCGCGTGGTCGGCACCGGCAAGAAACCCTTGCGCTCGTAGGTCGGCATCACGAACTGCAAGACACCAAACACCACCAGCATGAGCGCGATGCAGATAAAGAAAATGGCGACTGGCTGAGTCCACGCCATCCAGGCGAGGGTGAAGCCTTCTTCCTGTGTTGCATTCACGGCCATACCCCTCTGTTCAGACCCGGCCCAGGGCGAAGCCGCGGGCGATGTGTTTACGCACGAACCAGATCACCAGTGCACCTGGCACCAGCGTGAGCACGCCGGCGGTTGCGAGCAGCCCCCAGTCAAGGCCCGACGCGCCCACCGTGCGCGTCATCGTGACCGCGATCGGCTTGGCCTCGGTTGAGGTGAGCGTGCGGGCCAGCAGCAGCTCGACCCACGAGAACATGAAACAAAAGAACGCCGTCACGCCGACCCCCGAGCGAATCAGCGGCAGGAAAATCGTCAGGAAGAACCGTGGCCAGGAATAGCCATCCAGATAGGCCGTCTCATCGATTTCCTTGGGCACGCCCGACATGAAGCCTTCGAGGATCCACACGGCCAGCGGCACGGTGAACAACGTGTGCGCCAGCGCCACAGCAATGTGGGTGTCGAACATGCCGATGCTCTCGTAGAGCTGGAAGAAGGGCAGCAGGAAGACCGCCGGCGGCGCCATGATGTTGGTCAGCAGCCAGAAGAACAGGTGCTTGTCACCCAGGAAGTTGTAGCGCGAGAAGGCGTACGCCGCCGGCAGCGCCACGGTGAGCGAGATCACCACGTTCATCAGCACATAGAGTGTCGAGTTGATATAGCCCGGGTACCACGTCGAGTCGGTAAAGATCTTGATGTAGTTGTCCACGGTGAGGTTCTGCGGCCACAGGGTGAAGACCGACAGGATCTCCTGGTTGGTCTTCAGCGACATGATGATCAGCCAGTAGATCGGCAGCATCAGAAAGACGAGCCACAGGCCGAGGAAGATGTAACGTCGATTCGAATCCACGACTTATGCCCCCCGGTCCATGTTGAGAATCGTTAGATAGAACACGTAACTGAACAGCAGGATGATCAGGAAGTAGATCAGCGAGAACGCGGCCGCTGGCCCCAGATCAAACTGCCCCACCGCCATGGTGGTCAGGCGCTGACTCAGGAACGTGGTGGCATTACCCGGGCCCCCGCCGGTCAGCACGAAGGGCTCGGCATAGATCCGGAAGCTGAAGATGAACCGCAGCAAAATCGCGATCAGCAACACGCCTTTCAGCTTCGGGAGCTCGATGTAGCGGAACACGGCCCAGCGCGAGGCGCCATCGATCCGTGCCGCCTGGTAAAACGCATCAGGAATCGCTTGCAGGCCGGCATAGCAGAGTAGGATCACCAACGAAGTCCAGTGCCAAACGTCCATCACCAGGACGGTGAACCAGGCATCGAGGGTGTTGCCGGTGTAGTTGTAATCAAACCCCAGACTATTCAGGGCAACGCCGGCCAGGCCGACATCAGGCCGGGCAAACACCTGCCAGATGGTGCCCACGACGTTCCAGGGCACAAGCAGCGGCAGGGCCAGCAGCACCAGGGCCACGGAAACCCACGGGCCCTTGCGCGGCATGCACAGGGCGAGCGCAATACCCAGCGGAATCTGAATTACCAGGATCGCGCCAGAGAACAGGAACTGACGGCCAAGGGCATCGCGTAGCCCGGGATCTCGCAGTGTCTGCACGAACCACTCGGTACCCACGAAAAATCGCGAGTCCGGGCCGAAGATGTCCTGCAGCGAGTAGTTGACCACCGTCATCAGCGGGATGATGGCGCTAAAGGCCACCACCAGGACGACCGGCAGCACCATCAACCAGGCCCATTGGTATTCACGCTTTTCCACGTTCTCTCCCCCTAGCCGACGAGCTTGTCGTCGGCATACAGCAGCGCGTTGTCACGCGGGAAAACCACCTGCAGGCCGTCGCTGCCGATCTTTTCGGATTCTTCAAGACGGATCTTCAGCGGGTGCTGACCGAGATGGCCACTCACGAGCTGGTAGTCGCCCAGGTCTTCAACGCTATCCACTTTCACCCGGTGGCCGGTTTCGCCCGGCGCAGCCGGCCGAATCAATCCAGGCCGGATGCCGAGCTGGAGCGCACCGCCTGCCTTGGCCGCCGCGTCCGCCATCGCCGGATCCACGGCAATGCGCTCGCCATCCACAATGGCTTCGCTGCCCTCAACCTGGCAGTCCATGAAATTCATGCCGGGGCTGCCAATGAAGTAGCCCACGAAGGTATGCGCCGGGCGCTCGAAGAGCGCCTGCGGCGTGCCGACCTGCAACACCTGCCCCGCCAGCATGACCACCACTTTGTCCGCAAAGGTCATCGCCTCGGTCTGGTCATGCGTCACGTAGACGAGGGTCAGGTTGAGCTGCTCGTGGACTTCACGGAGCTTGCGCCGGAGCTGCCATTTCAAGTGCGGATCGATCACGGTCAGCGGTTCGTCGAAGAGCACCGCGGCCACGTCCTCGCGCACCAAGCCACGGCCCAGAGAAATCTTTTGCTTGGCATCGGCCGTCAGGTTGCGGGCCCGACGCGTGAGCACATCGTCCAGGCCAAGCATGCCCGCGATGTGCTGAACCCGCTGCTCAACGTAGTCCTCACCATGGCGGCGATTACGCAGGGGGAAGGCGAGGTTATCGAACACGCTCATCGTGTCGTAGATCACCGGAAACTGGAAAACCTGACCGATATTGCGCTGCTCGGGGGCGAGCTGGGTGACGTTTTGCTCGCCAAAAAGCACCTGGCCTTCCGAGGGCTGAACCAGCCCGGAAATGATGTTGAGCAGCGTCGTCTTACCACAGCCTGACGGACCGAGCAGCGCGTAGGCGCCGCCGTCCTCCCAGACATGCTGCATGGGCTGCAGGGCGTAGTCACCGCCCGGGGCGTACTGATGAGCCAGTTGATTGAGTTCGATTCGGGCCATGGTGTTATCCGCGCTCCGTGTCCGGGGCGGCCGCGAGGTAATCCGCTCCGTCAAAGGCATACAGCCGGGTGGGGTCGAGGTGGATCTCGAGGCGCTCGCCCGGGTGAACCTGGTGCACACCGCGTTCCTCGACCACCCATTCGTGACCAGCGACTTCCAGATGAACGTAAGTGACTGACCCGGCAATCTCTGCCACCTCGACATCGCCCTGCAGGGCAATGAGGTGATCCTGCGCCTGCACATACAGATGATGCGGGCGGATGCCGAAGGTGTAGTGGCCCGGCGCCAGATCCTGCATGTGCGCGGGGAGCGCGCCTTTGAACAAGCCCTCCACCTGAAACTGCCCGTCGCTGATCTGCCCCTGAATGAGGTTCATGGGTGGATCGGCAAAGACCTGCGTCACGGTGGTGGTCGCCGGCCGCCGGTAGCATTCGGCGGTGACGCCGTGCTGCACCAGCCGGCCTTCATGGAGCACGGCTGTCTTGCCGCCAAGCACCAGGGCCTCCTCGGGCTCGGTGGTGGCGTAGACCACCACGGTGTCCCGGTCCTTGAACAGCGTGCGCAGCTCTGTGCGCAACCCCTCGCGCAGCTTGTAGTCTAGGTTCACCAGCGGCTCATCGAGCAAAACCAGTTTGGCGTCGCGCACCAGGGCTCGGGCCATGGCACAGCGCTGCTGCTGGCCACCCGAGAGCTCGGAGGGCAGGCGATCAATCAAATGGTCGATACCTAGGCGCTCGGCCTCGGTGCGCACCCGTCGATCGATTTCCGACTGCTCCAGGCCGGCGAGCTTGAGCGGTGAGGCGATGTTGTCGTAGACGCTCAGCGAGGGGTAGTTGATGAACTGCTGGTACACCATGCCCACCGAGCGCTTGCGCACCGGGACCCTGGTGACATCCGCGCCGTCTTCAATCACCCGGCCCTTGTTGGGATGCTCCAGACCCGCCATCAAGCGCATCATGGTGGTCTTGCCCGCCTCGGTCAGCCCGAGCAGGACGTTAAACTCGCCACGCTCGAAGGTCAGATTGATGTCCTCAAGGAACATCTCCCCGCCCACGCTGCGACTCACCCCCTCAAGAACCAGGCTCATTATGCGGTCGCCCTCTTGGTATTCTGTCCGGCGAACCAGGCACTGACCCGCTCGCGTTCCGCGGGCTCGAGCATCAGCCCGATTCGACTCCGCCGCCAGATGGCGTCCTCGCCGGTCATCGCCCACTCGTATTCCGCCAGGTAGCGCAGCTCCGCTTCGTAGAGATCACTGCCGAAGTGCTCGCCGAGATCGGCAAGCGACCCGGCCTCACCCAGCATCGTCTCCACCGCGGTGCCGTAGTTACGCACCAACCGCCACGCCATGGCTTCCGGCAACCAGGGCCGGGACTGCTGGATGGCCGCCAGATAGGCGTCAAAGTCTTCGTTGGGCATGTCGCCGCCAGGCAGCGCGACCTTGCCGGTCCAATCCGTGATTTCCGCGCCGAGCAGCGGTGCCACCCGGTCCACCGCCTGCCGGGACAAGGTCCGGTAGGTTGTGATCTTGCCGCCGAATACGGACAGTACGGGCGCCGCGCTGTCGTCCAGGTCCAGGCTGTAATCACGGCTGACTGCGGAGACGTTTTCCTCGTCGGACTCGTCGTAGAGCGCCCGGACGCCCGAGTAGGTCCAGGCCACATCAGCCGGCGTGATCGGCTGCTTGAAGTAACGATTCACCGCCTCGCAGAGGTACTCGATCTCCTCGTCACTGGCCTCGGCGTCGGCGGGGTTGCCCTCGTAGGCCACATCGGTGGTGCCGATGAGCGTGAAGCGCTGTTCGTAGGGAATCGCGAAGATGACGCGGCCATCGGTGTTCTGGAACAGGTAGGAGGCATCGTGATCAAACATGGACGGCACGACGATGTGGCTGCCTTTGACCAGGTGCACGTCCTTGTCGTCGTTGCGGTGCATCGCTTCGCCCAGGAACTTCGCCACCCACGGGCCGGCGGCGTTGATCACGGCGCGGCTGGTGACTGTCTGGATCTGCCCACTCACGGTGTCGGTCAGCTCGACCTGCCAGGCATCGGCGCTGCGCTCGGCATCGGTGCAGCGGGTCCGCGGCATGACCTTGCCACCGCGCGCCTCGACATCCATGCAGTTCAGAACCACCAGGCGGGAGTCTTGCACCCAGCAGTCAGAGTAAATGAAGCCTTTTTTCAGGCTGTCATCGAGCGGCACACCCGCTTCGTGCTGCTGCAAATTGACGCCCTTTGAGCCGGCGAGCTTTTTGCGCCCACCCAAATGATCATAAAGAAACAGGCCCATGCGGATCATCCACGCCGGCCGCAGTGCCTTGACGTGCGGCATGACAAAGCGCAACGGCCAGATGATGTGCGGGGCAATGCCCATCAGGACTTCGCGCTCGGCCAGCGCTTTTTGCACCAGCTTGAATTCGTAGTATTCGAGGTAGCGCAGGCCGCCGTGGACCAGCTTGGTGCTGGCAGAGGAGGTGTAGTTGGCGAGATCGCCCTGCTCGACAAGCAGGACCTTCAGACCACGGCCAGCCGCATCCCGGGCGATGCCGGCGCCGTTGATACCGCCGCCGACGACGACCACGTCATAGACGTTTGTCTGCTGCGCACTGGAAGACACGAGTGCCTCTCCTCCGTTACCAATGAGCGACTATCCTGCCGCTTTGTAATGTTCGGTTTCAAACATACCACCCGACTTCGAGGAGTCAAGGTGAAAATTACCGAGCATTACCGCTCAACGATAACGAGCTTGGTATCGGTCTCCTGAAGTTGGCGGCGCAGCGCCAGTGGCGGCTCCCCGTCGGTGTAGAGCTCATCGACCTCACTCAGATCACCCACCCGCACCAGCGCATTGCGGCCGAATTTACTGTGATCCGCCCCCAACAGCACAGACCGCGCGTGACTCATGATGACCTGCAGCACCCGCACCTCGCGGTAATCGAAATCGAGCAAGGTGCCGTCGGGTTCGATACCGGAAATCCCCATCACTGCGTAATCGACTTTGAATTGCTTCATGAAATCGATGGTGGCCTCGCCGGTAATGCCGCGGTCGCGATGACGGACCACCCCACCGGCAATGATGACCTCGCAGCCCGGGTTTTCAGCGAGAATCCCGGCCACGTTCAGGTTGTTGGTAATCACGCGCAGGCCGCGGTGGTCGCGCAGTGAACGGGCGACGGCCTCGGCAGTGGTGCCCAGCGTGATGTACAACGAGGCCTGGTTGGGAATACGCGCCGCCATTGCCGCGCCAATACGATCCTTTTCTGCCGGATTGAGCACCTGACGGGCCTGATAGGCGACGTTCTCCACACTCGAGGGCAAACCCGCCCCGCCGTGATAGCGCCGCAAAAGCCCCAGGCTGCAAAGATCGTTGATGTCCCGTCGAATCGTTTGCGCCGTCACCCTGAAGTGCTGTGCCAGGCCCTCAACAGAGACAAAACCGCGCTCCTGGACCAGGTTGAGCATGGCTTGCTGGCGACGATTCAGCTCCACGGCGCCTTGATCTGCCGCTGTCACTGCGCTCCCTCCCTCTTTTCGCTTGTGAACACCAAGCTTGACTTTTTTCGGGTGCGTTCGATCATACCGGTTCCCATGACGTGCGCAATTTATTCAGGAGGAGGGCTGAGGCATGGCAGAGCGCGACGGCATCATCGCCATTGACCAGGGCACCACCAGTTCACGGGCCATCGTTTTTGAACTCCAGGGCAAGATCATGGCCACCGCCCAGCAGGAATTCCCGCAGCATTACCCGCACAGCGGCTGGGTAGAGCACGACCCGCAGGACCTCCTCGACTCCACAATCAACACCTGCCGGCGGGCCATCCGCGCGGCCAAGGCCGCCGGCGTCCACCCGAGCACCATCGGAATCACCAACCAGCGTGAGACCACCGTTGTGTGGGATCGCCAGACCGGCGAGCCCGTGCACAATGCGGTCGTCTGGCAGGACCGACGCACGGCCGAGCGCTGCGCTGCGCTGAAGGCCGCTGGACACGAGGCCTTGATCGCGGAGCGCACGGGCTTGCTGCTCGACCCTTACTTCTCGGCCACCAAGATCGCCTGGATCCTCGATAACACCCACGGCGCCCGGGAGCGCGCCAACAAAGGCGAACTCGCCTTCGGCACGGTGGACACCTGGCTGCTGTGGAAACTCACTGGGGGCCGCAGTCATGCCACTGACGCGACCAACGCCAGTCGGACGCTGTTGTTCGACATTCATCGCCAGTGCTGGGACGAGGAGCTGCTGGGGCTTTTCGATATTCCGCTGGCGCTCATGCCCGAGGTGCGCGACAGCGCCTCGGCCTTTGGCACAACCGATGCCGATATCCTGGGTGTCGCGCTGCCGGTCGAGGGCATCGCCGGAGACCAGCACGCCGCCATGGTGGGGCAGTGCTGCTTCCGGCCGGGGATGATCAAGAGTACCTACGGCACCGGCTGCTTTGCCCTGATGAACACCGGCGCTGAGGCCGTGCCCTCCCGCAACCGTTTGCTCACCACCACGGCTTACCGGATCAACGGCGAGCCGACCTACGCCCTTGAGGGGGCGATTTTCATTGCCGGCGCGGCGATCCAATGGCTGCGCGACGAGTTAGGCATCATCGCCCACGCCTCTCAAAGCGAAGGCCTCGCCAATGATGCCGAGGCCGAAGGGCTCTACATGGTGCCCGCGTTCACTGGCCTGGGCGCGCCATGGTGGGATCCAAATGCCCGCGGCGCGATTTTCGGGCTGACGCGCAACACGGGCGTACCGGAATTTGTGCATGCCGCCCTGGACTCGGTGTGCCTGCAGACCGGGGATCTTCTCGAGGCGATGGCCGGCGACTCCGGCGCCCAGCAGGAGACCCTGCGAGTCGATGGCGGCATGGTGGCCAATAACTGGCTGCTCCAGCGCCTGGCCGATTTAACCGGGCTTGCCGTGGAGCGACCGGAGATCATTGAGACCACGGCACTGGGGGCCGCCTGCCTGGCTGGCCTGCAGCATGGCCATTACGAGTCGCTGGAAGACCTGGGATCACAGTGGGCACTCAACCGGCGCTTTGAGCCGGCGATTTCGCGGAGCGCCCGGGAGCATATTGTCGAGGGCTGGCATGACGCGGTGCGCCGCACGCTGACCACCTGAACAGTGGCTGTTATGATGCGGGTTTTGACCGGAGGCGAGCATGCAGTACCTGCACACGATGGTCCGCATCACTGACATCGACGAGTCCCTGCGCTTTTACTGCGGGCTACTCGGCATGGAGGAAATCAGCCGCCGGGACAGCGAACAAGGCCGCTTTACCTTGATCTTCCTGGCTGCGCCCGCCGACACGGACCGGGCCCGCTCCGAGGACAAGGCCCCGATGCTTGAGCTCACCTTCAACTGGGATCCAGAGAGCCTGAGTGGCGGGCGCAACTTTGGCCATCTGGCCTATCGGGTCAACGACATCTACGGCCTGTGCCAACGCCTGATGGATAACGGCGTCACCATCAACCGGCCGCCACGCGACGGGCACATGGCGTTTGTTAAATCACCGGATGGCATTTCCATCGAACTGCTGCAAAAGGGCGACCCCCTGCCAGCGCAGGAGCCCTGGACGTCAATGGCCAACACAGGTAGCTGGTAATGAGCCGTCGGGACGGGCTTGGCCTGGCCGGCTGGACGCTGCTGGTGGTCATTACCGCCATGGGCGGCATTCTGAGCCCGCCCGGCGCGTGGTATGCGGGGCTTGCGAAACCCCCCATGACACCGCCGGATCTGCTCTTTCCCATCGCCTGGACGGTGCTTTACCTCACGATGATCGCGGCGGCCTGGCAGGTCTGGCGACGCATCGGGCTGATCGCGGGGCTGGCCGTTTTGCTGCCCTTTGTCGCCCAGCTCGGCGCAAACGGTCTGTGGAGTATTCTCTTTTTCCAGTGGCACCGTCCCGACCTGGCGCTGGTCAATCTGGTGGTGCTACTGGCCCTGGTGGCACTCACCATCTGGCGCTTCCACCGGGTTCATCCACCCGCTGCCTGGCTGTTGGTACCGTACCTGGTCTGGCTCGGCTACGCGGGCTACCTCAACATTGGCATTATCGTGCTGAATGGCCCAGCGCCGCCGGCCTGAGCCTGGTCAGTCCGCGCGAATCCGCTCCTGCCATTCCGCCTCGGTAAACTCCAACCCCTCGCGCTCCCACGGCGGCACGGGGGTAAAGATCTCCACCAGATAATCCACAAACGCCCGCACCTTGCGCGACAAATGGCGCCGATGGGGATACAGCACGAAATAGGCTGAGCTCTCGTGGGGGTACTGCGGGAGCACCGGGACAAGCTCACCCCGGCGAATCGCGGGCATCACCAACCACGTGGATAGACGCGCCAGGCCCGCGCCGGCCAGTGCGGCCTCGTAGAGGCCATCGGCGGTATTCGCTCGAAAATTGCCTTTCACATGCAACACGCGATGCCCGTGCTCGGGGTCTTCAAATGCCCAGTCGTTGAACTGCGAGACCTCATAGAGCGTGAGGCAGTTGTGCTCCAGCAGCTCCTCAGGGGCGTGCGGCTTGCCGTGCTGGCGGATGTACTCGGGAGACGCGCAGATGATCCGCCGGTTGACGCAAAGTCGGCGGGCAATGACGGAGGGATCTTCCATCTGCTCGCGCCATTGAATGGCCACGTCAATGCCTTCCTCAATCAGGTCGACGTGGCGGTCGGTCAGTTCGAACTCCACGTTCAGGTCGGGGTAGCGCTCAAGAAACTCGCTGATCCGCGGCAGCACCTCGACTCGGCCAAAGGCGACTGTCGCGGCCACGCGCAATGTCCCGCGCGGGTTTTCATTGAGCGCCGTGACCGCCTCTTCGGCCTCTTCGATCTCCTGGATGATCCGCGAGCAGCGATCGTAGTAGGCGTGACCGACCTCGGTGAGGCTGACCCGCCGGGTTGTGCGGTTGAACAGCCGCACCCCGAGGCGGTCTTCAAGGCGCCGAATCTGCTTGCTGACCGCCGAAGGCGTCAGGTCAAGATCGCGGGCGGCCGCGGAGAAGCTGCCCTTGTCCACGGCCCGCACAAACATGTGCATTTCTGCTGCCCGATCCATCGCTTACTTATGCCTCTTGATCAACAATACTATGACGGAATGCCGGATTATCCTTTCATGGGAACAGCTTATGCTTCCTACCAACGATCTGAAACCCATCATACGAGGTGTCCCATGAATCATCGCGAACTCTCGCCCGTCGAGATTGATGCGGCCCTTCGTCAGGCCGAGGCCATCCGCAGCGCTTATATTGCCGGCGCCTGCAAGTCGATGGTCGCCCGCATCCGTGAGGGCCTCGGTCATCGGGCCGCCGCCCAGCATGGTTTGACCAGCGCTTAACCGAATAGTTGAGCGCCGAGCGCCCGGAGCACCCAAAGCACGATCATGCCCGCCACGAGCGTCGCAATCGTGCCGCGGGTGCGCCAGGCCACCAGGGCCGCCACCGCCCCTGCCGCCAGGCGCGGGCCATCCAGCTGGCTCGTTTCGGTTAGCCGCACCAAGCCCGGCAGCACCAACGCAGCAAACACGGCTGGAGGCACATAGTTCAGCCCCCGCCTGATGAGATCGGGCAGTTGCAAACGCCCGCCGAAAACGATGAACGAGCCGCGCCAGAGATAGGTGCCCGCGCCGATTGCCAAAATGAGCCACCACAGCGGATCAATCATCGCGCCACCACGCCTCAGCCAGCACGCCGGCGATAATCCCGGCGCTTGCCCCCAAGGTGAGGCCTAACCCCGCCGGCAGCCCCTGTCCCAGCACCGAGAGCGTGCCCGCCACGAGCGCGGCGACCGCGGCTGGGCGGCTGCGGACCGCGGGTACGAGCAGCGCCAGAAACACCAGTGGCACGATAAAGCCGAGCTCCCAGCTCGGTGGGACAGCCGTGCCCGCCCAGTAGCCAAACGCCGTTGAGAGCTGCCAGAACACCCACAGCGGCAGCGCCGCGCCCAGGTAAAACCAGTGACTCGAAGGCGGCGGCTCGTTTCCCATCACCCGGGAAATGGTGAGCGCGTAGGCCTGGTCTGTGAGCAAATAGGCCATCGGCGTGCGCCAGCGCAGTGGCAGATGCGCTAAATGCGGGCCCAGGTGGGCGCTGTACATAAGCATGCGCAGGTTGATCAGCAAGGCCGTCACGATCACCAGCACGCTGGCCGCGCCCGCGTCGATTAACTGCAGCGCGGCAAGCTGAGAGGCCCCGGCAAAGACAATCAATGAGAAGCCCATCGTCAACTCAAAGCCGATCCCGGCATCCAGTCCGGCAACGCCCGCGGTCACGCCGAACGGCGAGATCGCCGCCACCATGGGGGCGACGGCTTTCAGACCGGTGGCAAAAGCAGCACGGCGCTGGGGCACGGACGCGACCCGCCCCGGCTCAGGCGGGTGGTGGCGCGGTCTCGGCGAATGCCGGACGCGCGGTCATGCGAGCCAGCCAATCACTGGCAGAAGGGCGCCAGTCCCGCCAGACCACTGTCTCGGGATAGCGAAAATCCAGCCAGTCCAGTGCCACGGCCGAGGCCAGATCACCAAGATCCGGATCGCCATCCCGCTCACTGTCGATCTGCTCCACCAGTGCCTGGGTGGTGCGCTGAAGCTGCTCACGGCGCCGATTGGCCAAAGTGGTGGTGGCATCGCCATGGCGCTGCTCCACCAGCAGGCCAATCCCCGCGTCCAGACAGCCCAACGCAGCACCCAGCCGGCTATGCACCGATTCCACGTTATCCCGGGCCATCAGCCGGGGCTCGGGATAGCGGCGCTCGAGGTAAAGCACAATGACACCGGCCTCGGTGAGGGCATCCTGCTGGTGAGTGACAAGCGTGGGCACACGGCAGGCCGGGTTGACGGCGAGCAACTCGGCGGGCGTCTCCCACGGATCAAGAAAGTGGTAGTCCACCCGCTCGTTGAGCTGTTTTTCCAGCAACACCACACGCACCAGGCGCGCGTAGGGTGAGGTGGGTGATGTGTATAGCTGCATCAAAGCACTCCCCCGAATGATCGGCGCCTAGCATACCCCCCGGCACGGCCGGAGCAACCCATCTAGCGGTTCCGCCAGCGGCCGACCGCCTCACTGGCGTTGTGGCCCAGCATGAGCAGGCAGGGCGTGAGCACAAGCGTGAGCACAGTAGCGAACGTGAGCCCGCCGGCAATCGTCGCGGACAGCTGCGCCCACCACTGCGTCGAGGGGGCATTGAACTCGAGGTTGCGGCCGAGGAGGTCGACGTTGAGCTTGAGCACCATCGGCATCAGCCCGAGCACCGTGGTCACCGAGGTCAGCAACACCGGGCGCAGGCGCTGGGCGGCCGTGCGAATAATGGCCTCGCGCACCGCCATGCCCTCCGCGCGCAGGGCGTTGTAGGTATCAATCAGCACAATGTTGTTGTTCACAACAATGCCGGCCAGCGCGATCATGCCCACCCCGCCCATCACGATGCTGAATGGCCGCTGGGTGATCATCAGCCCCAGCAACACGCCCGCACTCGAGAGCACAATGGCCGAGAGCACCAGCGTGGTCTGGTAGAGACTGTTGAACTGCGTGACCAGAATGATGCCCATCAGCGCAATGGACACAACAAAGGCTTGCGAGAGAAAGGCCTGCGCCTCGCGTTGATCCTCGTCCTCGCCCTTGAAGCTCACCTGCACGCCCTCCGGCGGCGGCTCGGATTGCAGTGAGGCACGCAGCGCCTGAACGCGCTCATCCACCAGTCGGCCACTTTCCACATCCGCGCTGATGGTCAGGACGCGCTGGCTGTCGATGCGCTCAAGCGTGCCCACCTTGGGGGTGGGCACGAAGTCCACGAAGTTGCTAACTGGCACCTGACCATACTGCGTGGGCACTCGTAGTTGGCCGAGGTGATCGAGGCTGCGCTGCTCCACCGGAAAGCGCACCCGAATATCGAGCTCGTCATCGGCATCGTCGGGGCGGTAATCAGCAATGAGCACGCCATTGGTGACTAGTTGCACGGCGTTACCCACCAGTTGGACATCGGCGTTGTAGCGGGCTGCGCGCTCGCGATCGACTTGCAGCGACCAGTCGATGCCCGGCAACGGCCGGTTATCCTGCACATCAGCAAAACCGCCGAGTTCACGCATGCGCTCACGAACGCGCTCCACCCCCGCATCCAGTTGATCGGACAACCCGGAGAGCTGCAGCTCGATGGGCTTGGCCTGGCCCGGTCCCTGTTGCTGCTGGGTAATCTGCACACGAATCCCGGGGATGTCCCCGAGGGCGCCGCGAATATCACCCACAATGGCTTCGGCCGGGCGCCGACGGGTCCAGTCCACAAAATCGAGCTGCACAATGCCTATGGCATCCCGTGCCAGTGACTGCCCCCCGGTGCGCGTGGGATCGGCAAAGACGCGCGTATAGGCGAACTCGACCTCGTCAAAATCGGCGAGCCGCTCTTCTACCGCGCGGACGAGTTCATCTTTTTCATAAATCGACAAATCCCCCCGGGCCTGGACCTGAACCCGGGCGTAATCCGGCTCAGTGGACGGGAAGAACTCCACACCCGCGCCGAAGCGGCCATACGCAATGTAGGTGCTAATAACCGCGGCCAACATAAAAAGGGCCACAGATCCCGGGCGTTGCAAGGCTCCGCCCAGGAAACGGGCATACGCACCACTAAAGCCCGTGAGCGTTGTCAGATCACCGCTCTCGGCGATGCGGATTCGCTCGAAATGCGCCCCCTGATGCCCACCCGGGCGCGCAAACCACCCCCCCAGTACCGGAATAAAAATCAGCGCCATCACCAGTGATGCCGCCAGCGTGACCAGCACAGTGATCGGCAGGTATTTCATGAACTGCCCGACCAGCCCGCTCCAGAAGAGCAGCGGCACGAACACCGCGAGCGTTGTCACCGTGGCGGCGGTAATCGGCCAGCTCATGCGCTGAGCGCCATAGCGGTAGGCCTCGGTGGGCGACCAGCCCTCGGTCATGCGTCGCTCAGCCAGCTCCACGACCACAATGGCCGCGTCCACCAGCATGCCCACCACGAGAATTAGGCTGAACAACACGACGATGTTCATCGTGTAGCCCATGGCGTGGACCGCCAGGATGCCGGTCAGAAAAGCCCCGGGAATGGCCAGGCCCACCAGCAATGCCGGGCGCCAGCCCATCACCGCCACCACCACGATCATGACCAGCACGACGGCGGTCACCACGTTGTTCTGCAGGTCGCGCAGCATGGTGCGAATGTCCTCGGAGCGGTCCTGGAGGTAGGTCACCTCCAGCGAGGACGGCCACTCGGCACCCACTTCGGCCACGATGCTGCGGATCTGGTCATTGACCTCGATGATATTGGCGCCAAGCCGCTTGGAGACCTCCAGCGTCACCGCCGGCTGGCCATTAATGCGCGCGAATTCGTTGGGGTCCTTGAACGTGCGCCGGACCGTGGCGACGTCGGAAAACGTCACAACCCGGTCGCCATCCACTTTGACCGGCAGGCCGAGGACATCGTCCATGTTCTCGATCACCCCCGGGACCTTGACCGAGAGCCGACCCGCGCCCGTATCGAGCGCCCCTGCCGCAATCAATCGGTTATTCCGGTCCACCAGGTTGAACAGATCAGCGTAGGAGACGTCGTAGGTCTGCATGACCCGGTCATCCACCGCTACCTCAAGCTGCTCCTCGCGATTGCCGCCGATATCCGCCTCGAGCACGCCGGGCAGCGCCTCGATCCGATCCTGCAGGTCTTCGGCCACATCGATCAGCGCGCGCTCGGGCACCGGACCCGAGAGCCCCACGGTCAGTACCGGGAAAAGTGCGACGTTCACCTCGCTCACCCGGGGTTCTTCAGCGCCCTGGGGGAGCTCGGATTTGGCGATATCCACGCCCTCGCGGACATCATCGAGGGCGCGGTCGGCGTCAAAACCCGCGTCAAACTCGAGGGTGACCGAGGCAAACCCCTCGGTTGCCGTGCCCTTGATCTCGTCGAGGCCCTCGATGCTCGAGAGTTCGCGCTCCATGGGCCGCACTAACAGGCGCTCCGCGTCCTCGGGCGAGATGCCCTCGTAGGCCATGGAGACGTAAATCACGGGGATATTAACGTCGGGCTCAGCCTCCTTGGGGATGTCCTGGTAGGCAATCGTGCCCATCGCCAGCACCAGGAGCAGCACCAGGGTGACCGAGCGGCTGCGACTGAACGCCGCGGCAATCAGGGCCCGCATCGCCCTTAATTCCCGCCGGAGGTCATCGGCGCCTGGCGGGCGGCCTCGGCGTCGGTCTCAGGGGTCGCCTCGTCCCGCGGAACGGCATTAACGCGCTCGCCATTGCGCACAAAGCCCTGCCCCACGGTGATCACGCGTGGCGCATCCGGCAGGCCGGTGACATACACCCCATCGCGATCCGCGCGGACGATGTCCACGGCATGGAACACCACCGCATCATCCGCGTTCACGACTTTCACGCCCACCTCGCCGGACTCCTCCAGAGAAAGCCAGGCCGGGCTCAGAAAAACAGCCTCCACCGACGGCTGCGGAATGCGCACTGTGGCACTCACCCCCACGGGTAGGCCGTCCGGATTTGGCGCGGCCACTTCCACCCGAAAGGTGCGCGCACCCGACTCGGCCGCACCGCTGATGTAGCGGACCTGACCGGTCAGCGTGTCGCCCGTCGCCAACTCGATCTCTGCCTCGGTACCCAGCCGAACCTTGCCGATGTCCTGCTGGGCGATGTCGGCCACGGCAATCATGGGATCGGCATCCAGCAATCGGGCCACCTCATCGCCAACGGCCAGATAATCGCCCTCGTCTACCGAACGGCGCTCCACCACCCCGCTCACCGGCGCGGTGATCCGGGTATTGGCAATGTCCTCTTCGATGCTCGAGAGCTGGGCGCGGGCCGTCTCCAGCGCGGCCTCCGCTTCATTGACCGCAATCTCGGACTGAAAACCCTCGCCCTGAAGCCGCCGGGCCGCCTGGAAATCGGCGGTGCGCTGGGCGACGCGCGCCTTGGCCTCGGCCAATTGGGCCTCCCGATCGGCCAGGTCGAGCCGCAGGATCAAATCCCCGGCGTCTACCGTGTCGCCCTCCTCGGCGAGCACCTCGATCACTCGGCCCTCCGTCTCGGCACGCACGCGCACATCGCGCTCGGCCTGCGTGTCACCCTGGCTTTCGAGGAAACGATCCACCGATTCGGACGAAAGCGTCGTTACCCGCACATCCATGCGCGCTTCCGGCTCGGACTCGGCCGCTTCCTGGGCCGGCGCATCGCTGCCATCAAACAGCCCACTCAGCATCCACAAGCCCAGCACCAGGGCGATCGACGCAGCAATAAGGTAGGACTTCAGGTTCATGGCCTGTCAGTCCTGATCAAGGCGGTGGCCGAACTTCGCGGCCTTGGTTTCAAGATAGGCGTGGTTATGGGGATTACGCCCGGCCAGGATGGGCAATCGCTCAAGTACCTGAATACCCGCGGCTTCAAGGCCAAGCACCTTTTGCGGGTTGTTTGTGAGCAGCTTGAGCCGCTCAACGCCCAGGGTGCTGAGCATGGCGGCCGCCACCCCGTAGTCGCGGGCGTCAGGCGCGAAGCCCAGCGCCTCGTTGGCCTCGACCGTGTCGGCCCCTTCACGATCCTGCACACCATAGGCGCGAATTTTGTTTAAAAGTCCGATGCCGCGGCCTTCCTGGCGCAGGTAAATCAGCACGCCCTCGCCGGCCTCACCAATCCGCTTCATGGCCGCCTCGAGTTGCGGGCCACAGTCACAGCGCTGGCTAAAGAGGGCATCACCGGTGAGGCACTCGGAGTGCACGCGCACCAGCGGCGCGGGCGCCGCGTCGGGCTGGCCCATGACCAGGGCCACGTGCTCACTGCCGTGGGCGTCTTCAAAGCCGTGAATCCGGAACTCGCCCCATTGCGTGGGCAGCCGGGCTTCACCCGTCTCGGTGGCTTTTAATTCCGGCGGGTTGGCAGGCTCACTCGTCATCCTCAAAGAATATCACGCGCCCCTTCCATGAGGCGCGTCGAGGTCCAGCACAGGGCCCGCCGGAATGATGCCTGTCGGGTTAATCATGGGGTGGCTGGTGTAGTAGTGGCGCTTGATGTGATCCAGGCTCACCGTCTCGGCGATGCCCGGCTGCTGATAGAGATCGCGCAGGTAACCGCGCAAGTGCGGGTAGTCATCAATGCGGCGCAGGTTGCACTTGAAATGCCCGACATACACCGCATCAAAGCGCACGAGCGTGGTAAAGAGCCGCCAGTCCGCCTCGGTGATGGCCTCACCGGTCAGATACCGGTGCTCGCCCAGGCGCGCCTCGAGCTCATCCAGTGCGTTGAACAGCGCCGTGACCTCGCGCTCGTAGACGGCCTGTGCCGTCGCAAACCCGGATTTATAAACGCCGTTGTTCACGGCGTGATAGATCCGCTCGTTGAGTGCATCGATCTCACTCGCGAGCGCGCCCGGATACAGGTCGAGCGTATCATCCACGCCCGGCAGCGCGTTGAAGGCACGGTTTAGCATGCGCACCAGATCAGCGGATTCGTTACTCACGATGGTCTCGCGTTCGCAATCCCAGAGCACCGGCACGGTGACCCGGCCGGTGTAGTGCGGGTCCGCCTTCTGGTAGAGCTCGTGCATAAACGCCAGCCCATAGAGCGGCTCGTCAGTCGCCTCGGGATAGCCGCCATCGAAATGCCAGCCGCCACTGCCCATGGTGGGGTGCACAACCGACAGGCCAATATGCGGCTCAAGGCCCTTGAGCTTGCGCACGATGAGGGTGCGGTGGGCCCACGGGCAGGCCAGGGAGATGTAGAGATGGTAGCGGCCCGTGACCGCAGGGAAGTCGCCATCGGGCTCGATCCAGCGCCGGAAAACGGTTTCCGGGCGCTCGAAGCGCCCACCGGTCGACTCGGTGTCGTACCAGTCGTCATGCCAAACGCCATCAACCAACAATCCCATCGTTTAAACCCCTAACCCGCCAGTTTTGCGGTGATGTCGGCCACATGGTGCCCCTGAAAGCGGGCAATCGTGAGCTCGTTCTCGCTCGGCTGACGGCTGCCATCGCCATCAGCCAAGGTGGTGGCGCCATACGGCGTGCCACCGGTGATTTCTTCCATGGTGGTGAGCTCGGGGCAGGAATAGGGGACACCCACTACCACCATGCCCTGATGGAACAGGGTGGTGTGAAACGAGGTGAGGGTCGTCTCCTGACCGCCGTGCTGACTGCCGGTGCTCGCAAAGACACTGCCCACCTTGCCGATCAGCTTGCCGGCTGCCCACAGACCGCCGGTCTGATCAAGAAAATTGCGCATCTGCGCGGCCATGTTCCCGAACCGTGTGGGGGTGCCGAAGATAATGGCATCGTAGTCGGCCAGCTCATCCGGGGTGGCGATGGGTGCGGCCTGATCCACCTTGGCGCCCATGCTGGCAACGACCTCGTCGGGCATCAGCTCCGGCACGCGCTTAATGGTCACTTCGGTGCCATCCACGCGGCGGGCCCCCTCGGCAATGGCGCCTGCCATCGTCTCTACGTGGCCCCAGGTGCTGTAATACAAAACCAGAATTTTGCTCATCGTTTGACTCCTTGTGATGGGTAACTGAGTGCTCGGCCGGCGGCTCGCGCCATGCCACGGATCACGGACCACTCCGCCTGCACCCGCCGCAGACTGCTTTGCCAGGCGGCGCGGGCATGGTCACGGCGCGCGGGCGCGGTAGCCTCAGCCTGCAGACACTGCCGGGCAACGGCCAGCGCCTCGTCTGCCGAGTGATCAAGCGAATAGGCCTCGGCGGTTGAGGCCAGTGACGCGCGGACAGCCTGCGGTGTTCTTTCGGCCCAGTCCAGCCATTCCAGCAGGACGGCGGCAAAGTCCGACGTGCCTGCATCAGCAGGCAACAATCGGCCATTGGCGCCATCCTCAAGCACCTCGCGCGCACCGGGTGCATCCAAAGCAACCACGGGTGCACCAGCGGCCATGGCCTCAGCGAGCACCAGGCCCTGGGTTTCCGTGTGCGAGGCAAACGCAAACAGGTCCATGGCAGCATACGCATCCGCCAGGGCCGGCCATTCCAGCGCGCCGGTCAGACAGACCCGATCTCCCACGCCCGCCTGCGCCACCTGGTCGGCAATCGCCTCGTGCTCAGCTCCCTCGCCGACGATCAAGACCTGCGCACGCGGGGACTGTGCCAGGGCCTTCAGCAGGGCATCCGTGAGATAACTCAGGTTTTTCTCCTCGGCCAGACGACCCACATGCCCCATGACGGGCGCGTCCGGATCGAGCCCCCAGGCTTGGCGAAATGCCGCGCCATCCCCACTCGCAAACGCCGCGCGGTCAATGCCGGTTGGCACCACAGCAATCGGCGTCTCCACGCCGCGGTCGACCAGCAGGTCCGCAATGCTCTGACTCGGGGCGATAACCTGATCGGCACTATTGGCATAACTGGTCGAGAGCTCGACGACAAAGCGCTTGAGGGCGGGCGAGTCACCGGGCACGTAATGGGTGTAGCTCTCGTAGAGTGTGTGATGCGTGAACACCAGCGGACAGTTGCGCTCAGCGGCGACCCGCAATGCCGTCGAGCCAATCAGAAACGGGTGATGGGCGTGAATGATGTCGGGCTCGAAGGCATCCAGCGCCTCATCCAGGCGCCCGGGCACCGGCAGCACCACCGAGAAATCGCTGCCGTTGAAATTCTGAATGGCCGGGATGCGCACCACGTCTGGCTCATCCGCCGGGGCATTCGGAAAGACCGGCGCCACGACCAGCACCCGATGTCCGCGGTCACGATACGCCTCGGTAAACGCCGAGACGGAGCGGGCGACACCCCCCACATGAGGGAGGTAGGTGTTGGTCATCATGACGATGTTCATGGCGTTGATTCCGGTAGTTGGGCCGTGCGCAGCGCGCCCGTCATCTCAAGAGGCTGCCGGCCGGGCAGCGCGATGCGCACCCAATCCGGATCAGGGCCGTCAATCGCCCATTCTACGCGATGGGCCCCACGCGCATCCGGATGCACGGTGACCCGCACGGCGCCGTGGGGCGTTGGCGTGGGCCCGAAGCCGAGCACCTCGCCGGCCTGGAGCCAGCGCGTCTGTAATCCCGCGCCCAGCACGAGGCCCCCGTTTTCTTCGCGAACAAAAGCATGACGCATCATGGCCACCCACTCCGCGGCGGCCCAGACATGCTGGCCATCCCCCATACAGCCGCCGTAGGTGCCCGGATGAATGGCCTCAGGCCACTGTCCGGTGGGACTGGCGAGCGCCGCGACCGCATCCATGAGCTCAAGGCCCCGCGCGTCCCCGGCCCGCAAGAGCACCTGAGCCAGATGCAAGGTGAGATAGGCATTCACGCCGGAGTGGATCATCTCCTGGAAAAAGCCACCATGGACCCGATGGGCCGCAAGCAGGTACTCCACCGTGCCCAGCAAGCGCGGATCATCCGCTGCAACCGACTGGAGCGGGTAGCCGATGGCGATGGATCCGATCGCCCCCGCGTCCATGCGCCGACGCGGGGAGGCTGGAATGGCGGCCCGGCCCAGGCGCGTGACATCCGCGTCATGGGCCCGCGTGAGGCTGGCTGCAAGATCATCCGCCTGCGCTCGCATCCAATCGGCGAGCTGCCGATCACCGGCGGCGTCCACAGTGACCGCCGCCGCCCTGAGGCCGCCAACGGCCCAGTCGTCATCCCAGTAGTAGTAGTCGTTCGGGCCGAGATGCTCGGCGCTAAAGCCCGCCGGCAGGAGCCCCGCCTCCGGCACGGCATCATCCGCGGGCAGGCGCTTGCGCTCGATCCAGTGCGCACCGCGACGAATCACTCGCAGCCACTCCGCCTGGCTCACCCCCGCGGGCAGACGCCCGGTCAATGCATGAAAGCGCGCCAGAATCCACAGGGCCTGGCCGTTGGCATCCCACTCGCCCTCCTGGCTGTGAAAATACCCGGTGGCCCGGGTCTGGCGCTCAGGAAACCGCGCCAGCGCCTGCTCAGCACGGTCGGCAAAGCCCGCATGCAGCAAGGCGTGGATGATAAAGGCGGCATCCCGGAACCAGAACCGGCGGTAGGTGTAGGGCCCCGGGTAGATGTCTTCCACGGAATGGAGCAGCAGGGTCCGCAGCGCCGTGTCATAAAGGTGCTGAAAGCGCGCATCGGGGACCTGCAGTTGCGCGGCACCCGCAAGCGCCGAGGCCCAGCCGACCGCATCGGGCTGCGTTGCCGCCGCTGGCAGCGGAATGCGCAGCCGAATCGTGCGCGCCTCACCGGGCCCCAGGTTGTACAACGCCACCGCTGTCACCAACCCGGTATCGCAGTCGGTTGACGCCCCGGAGACCGGTGCCGGCGCGTCGCCACTGTTTGCTTTCAGCGCCGCATCGCCGCCCACATAATCCGAGCTCGCGAACGCATCGGGTTGGGTATCAAAGTGCACGTCGGTGACGGCGCTGCCGGGCTCGTCATCCTGCACCTGCCAACGCCAGCCGCCAGCCCTACCGGTCTCATCGGCCAGGCATTGGACGCGCTGAATAAAACTGATCCCCTCGGGGTTATACGGCCGCAAGGCAATGGCCAACTGCCCGCCCGTGGCGCTCTCCGCCTCGTAGTCACACACCAGGACATGGCTCGACGCCATCGGCCCGGACTCGCGCCAGACCTGGGCCCGGGTCTCCAGCGTCATCCCCGATTGGGCGGTCTGCGTGGTCAGCCGAAGATCGTCCGGCTCATTGGTCAGCGACTGCTTCGCCGTTTTGGCGCGCGATGGATACAGCGCCGTCCCATCAGCGCCCAGGATCCAGCCATCCAGCGACCAGCCATCCTCCATCGCCGTCACCAGGCCCCGGGGGTCCACAATGGGAAGCGCCGCGCAGTCTGGCCGGCCCACGGCGGTCCAGTTCCGATGGGTCAGGTTGACGTGGGTGATGCTGAAGGCCCGCGGCAGAAACGCCGAGCTATAGGGATCGAACTGCTGCTCGATCCAGTAGGGCCAGACCCAATCCAGATTGTGCTGAATGACCCGGGTGTTAATCAGGCCGCGGGCATGAAACACCATGCCAGCCCGCAATAACTCAATAGGCTCCGCCACTTCCGAGGGCTGGCCGAAGCGGCGCAGCCGCGCCATCAGCGCCAGCGGATCGAGAAAGCCCTGGGAGCGCGCCGCCCGCCGAAGTAACCAACGCCATGGCAGCCAGCGGATTACACCCATCAATCGCATTGATCAATTCCTCGTTGTCGATTTAACCGTCAACCCATGTAGAATCTGACGGTTCTGCATCCATAACGGAGATCGGTGATGAATCCCGACCTGGACCACCATTTTGAGGAAATCATTCGTGGCATCGGCGAAGACGTCACCCGCGAGGGACTGGCTAAAACCCCCTATCGCGCCGCCCGTGCCATCGAGTACCTGACCCAGGGTTATCAGCAGTCGCTTGATGATCTCGTCAATGATGCGTTGTTCGAATCCGACAGCGATGAGATGGTCATTGTTCGCGACATCGAGTTCTACTCGCTTTGCGAGCATCACGTCCTGCCTTTTATCGGCCGTGCCCAGGTGGGGTATATCCCCAACGGCAAGGTCATCGGGCTGTCGAAGATCGCGCGGATTATCGATATGTACGCCCGCCGGCTGCAGATCCAGGAAAAACTCACACGCGATGTGGCTGAGGCCATCCAGGAGGCCACCGGGGCCCTGGGCGTCGCGGTGCAGATGGATGCCAAGCACCTGTGCATGATGATGCGTGGGGTCAACAAGCAGAACTCCGAGATGAGCTCATCGGTCATGCTCGGCGCGTTCCGTGACTCCCAGTCCACGCGCAATGAATTTCTCCAGCTCATTCGCCGGTAACGCCCATGGCCAACGACGGACTCCAGCGACCGCTCTCTCGCATCCACATCAAGGATCTGCGCCTGCGCACGTTTATCGGTTTTAACGATGAAGAGCAGCGCAAGCGCCAGGATGTGGTGGTCAACATCCGCATCGACTACGACGCGTTGCCCGCCGCCCGGGGCGATGCCGTCGCCGAAGCGCTCGACTATAAAACGATCACCAAGGAGGTGATCGCCCATGTCGAGGACAACCGCTTCCTGCTCCTGGAGAAGCTCGTCAACGACCTTGTCGAAATCGCCATGGCGCATCGCCCCGCGGTGCAGGCCGAGGTGGAAGTCGACAAGCCCCATGCGCTGCGCTTCTCCGATTCCGTCTCGCTGACCATGTCGGCGAGCCGCGCCCCCCGCTAACCCATCGCCGCCTGGTTCTCACTCCTGGCGGTGTGTCTGCTCGGGGCCATGTCCCCGGGGCCCAGTCTGGCCCTGGTGGTTCGCAATACCGTCCAACAGGGCCGAGGCGCCGGCCTGGCCACGGCGCTGAGCCATGGTTTGGGCGTGGGGCTCTATGCACTGGCAACGGCCCTTGGCCTCGCCGCGCTCGTGGCCACCCAGCAGGCCCTGTTTAATGGGCTAACGCTCGCTGGATCGGCCTATCTGCTCTGGCTTGGCGCCCGTGCCCTGCGGGGTACCGGCCGATTTGAGGCGAGCACCGACGCGCCCGTCATCACCAAGCGGCCCTGGGGTAGCGTGCGCGATGGGCTGGCAATGGCGTTGCTCAATCCAAAAATCGCGGTCTTTTTCCTGGCGCTGTTCAGCCAGTTCACCCGCCCGGACGCCGGCATCCTTGAAGTGGCCATTCTCGCCGGCACGGCCACGGCCGTGGATGCAGGCTGGTATGCCGCTGTGGCCCTTGTGCTGTCAGGCCAGGGCCTCAGCGCGTGGCTGCGCCGTTATGGCGTCTGGATTGAGCGGCTGACCGGCGCGGTGCTCGTCTTCCTGGCCCTGACCACGGCGATCCGGGCCCTCGGGGGTTAATGGGCCAGTAACACCGGTAGGGTCATTTCACTTAAAACGCGCCGTGTGGTCCCGCCCAGGACCAGCTCCCGCAGCCGCGAGCGCCCGTAGGCGCCCATCACCAAAAGATCGGCATCAAAATCCGCGGCCGCCGAGAGCAGCGCGTCCGCCACCGGGATATCGGACCTCGTCTGATCATTGGCCTCGACCGGTACCGCATGGCGCGCCAGATGCGCGGCAATATCGGCACCCGGCACATCCCCATGTCGTCCTTGCGATCCCTGCTGGCTGCCAACCACCACCTGCACCGCCTCGGCTTGACGCAGTAACGGCAGGGCATCGCTCACCGCCCGCGCACTCTCGCGGCTGCCATTCCAGCCAATGATGACCCGACGGCCGACAGGCCGACGTTGCCAGGCATACGGCCATGCGAGCACGGGCCGGCCCGCCAGGACGGCGGCCTGACCAGGCAGATCACCGGGCACCAGATCCGCAGGCCGATCGGGGTCCATCTGCCCGACGATCAGCAGATCGGCGTAACGTGCCTGCAACGCGATCACATCCAGCGTGTTGCGATCGATGCGCAAATCCTCCACGGCTCGCCACTCGGTGCTGATCGCCCGCGAGTCGACGCCCTCTTTAAAGGCCGCCGCCAGCCGGGCATTGCGGGTTTTCCAGGCCTCCCGATAACGATCAAGCGCCTCCGGGGGAAGATACTCGGCATGCGCCGCGAGCGGCTCGGCCACGGCCAGCCCGGTTAAGCGCGCGGACAGCCCCTCAGCCAGCGCTGCGCTCGCTTTGGCGTGCTCGAGCGCGTGGCCGTCATCACTGAGGTAGAGCAGGATGTCGCGAATCATGAGGCCCCCATCGGCTCATCCACTGTGATCTCAGAATTACGCCACTGCCTGATACACTTGCAACCCTTTGCCGATTCCGCTGTCGGATCACGCATACCCGAATCCACGCAAACAGGAATGCGTCAATGAAAATCTTCGTTCGCTTTCTCGTCGCGCTACTGCTGCTGGGCGCGATCTTTGGGGGCATTTTCGGTTACAAGTTCCTCGTGCAATTCCAGCCACCGGAAGGCGCGGGCGAACCTCGCCCGGCCAACATCACCGCGGCTGAGGTCGAGACCCTCGAGTGGCGCGGCCAGCGCAGCGCCGTTGGGGGATTGACGGCGGTTGACCGGGTGAACGTGAGCACCGAGGCCGCAGGCACCATTGATGTCATCCGCTTCGACTCCGGCGATGCCGTGAGCGAAGGCGATGTCCTCATCGAGCTCGACAAGTCGGTCGATAACGCCGAGCTCGCCGGTCTGGAGACCGAGGCCGAGCTCGCACGCATCGAGTTCGAGCGCGCCGAGGACCTACTCCCGCGCCGGGCCATCTCCCAGTCCGAATTCGATGTGGCCCGCGCCCGGCTGGACAGCGCCGAAGCCGCCGTTCAGACCCAGCAGGCCCGGATTCGCCAGAAAACCATCGAAGCGCCGTTTGACGGGCTGCTCGGTCTGCGTGAGGTCAGCGTTGGCCAGTTCCTCTCGCCCGGCTCCAGCATCGTCGAGCTGCGCCAGCTCGACCCGATCTATGCCGATTTCACCTTGCCGGAGCGCTTTTTGTCGGATGTGGAAGAAGGCCAGCGCATCCGCATCAGCACCGGTGCTTACGGCGACGAGACGTTTGAGGGGGAGATCACCGCGATCGAAAGTGGGGTGAGCCCCGAGACCCGCTCGGTGCCCATCCGCGCCACGCTGGAGAACCCCGAGGGCCGCCTGCGCCCCGGCATGTTCGCCCGCGTGACCATCCTCGAGCCCATGACCCGGAAGGTCGCGACCATTCCGAGCACGGCGGTGAGCTTTAACACCTACGGCGATTTCGCCATCCGCATTAATGAGACCGACGAGGGCCTGACCACCGAACGGGTTCAGATCGAGACCGGCGAGACACGCGATGGCCGGGTCGAGGTGACCCAGGGGCTTGAGCCCGGTGATCGCGTGGTCGGCGCTGGCCTGGTCAAGGTGCGCCCGGGTCAGCCCGTGACCATCGATGAGACCATGACGCTTGACCCGGATGAGGTCTCCGGGCGATGAAATTCACCGATATCTTCATCAACCGGCCGGTCCTTGCCACGGTCGTCAGCCTGCTGATCCTGCTCGCCGGCGTGCGCTCGCTGGATCTGCTGGAGGTGCGCCAGTACCCCTCCACCGAGAACACCGTGGTCACCGTTAGCACCGCCTTCCCCGGCGCGGACAGCGAGCTGGTGCAGGGCTTTATTACCCAGCCCCTGCAGCAGGCGATTGCTGAGGCCGAAGGCATTGACTACATCACCTCCGAGAGCCGCCAGGGCGAGTCCTCCATTGAAGTGAACATGGAGCTCAATTACGACGCCAACGCGGCCGTCTCGGAGATTCAGGCGAAGGTGGCCAGTCAGCGCAACGTCCTGCCCGAAGACGCGCAGGACCCGGTGATTGAATCAAGCACCGGGGATCAAACCGCGCTGATGTACATGGCGATCTACAGCGAGGAGGTGCCCGTCCCGGAGATCACCGACTTCGTCAACCGCGTGGTCCAGCCTCAGGTCCAGGCCCTGCCCGGTGTCGCCAAGGCCCGGGTCTTCGGCCGCTCGCCTGCCATGCGCATCTGGCTTGATCCCGAGCGGATGGCCTCGCTGAACGTCACCGCCGCCGAGGTCCAGGACGTGCTGCGGGCGAACAACTACCAGGCGGGCATCGGCAGCACCAAGGGCCCGTATACCCAGATCAACCTGTCTGTCACCACGGATGTTGGCGACCCCGATGACTTCAAACGCCTGGTCGTGCGCGAGGAAAACGGCACCATCGTGCGACTGGATGACATTGCAGTCACCGATTTTGCATCGGAGACCTACGCCTCAGCCGCCTGGTACAAGGGCGATCCATCGGTGTTCATTGCCGTTGAGCAGGCGCCCGGCGCCAACCCGCTGGACGTGGCCGGCGCGGTGAAAAACGAGCTACCGGCGCTGCGCAGCCAGCTCCCCGAGGGCATCGGCCTGGCCCTGCCCTACGACGCCAGTCAGTTCATCGAGGATTCGATCAACGAGGTGTTCAAGACCATCGCCGAGGCGGTCTTGATCGTGCTCGTGGTCATCTTCCTGACCATCGGCTCGGTGCGTGCGGCCATCGTCCCCTCGCTCGCCGTGCCGCTGTCGCTGGTGGGTGCGGCCACGCTGATGCTCGCACTCGGCTACTCGTTGAACCTGCTCACGCTGCTCTCGCTGGTGCTGGCCATCGGCCTGGTGGTGGATGACGCCATCATCGTGGTGGAGAACATCCACCGACATATCGAAGACGGGATGTCGCGGGTGGATGCGGCACTCACCGGTGCGCGGGAACTGGCCGTGCCCATTATCGCGATGACCACGACCCTGCTCGCGGTCTATGCCCCCATCGGCTTTATGGGTGGGCTTGTCGGCACGCTGTTCACGGAGTTCGCCTTCACCCTGGCCGGCGCGGTGCTGATCTCCGGCATTGTAGCACTCACATTCTCGCCCATGATCGCCTCCAAGGTCCTCAAGCCCGCCGGCAACGCGGGCCGGTTCGAGTCGTTTGTCGAGCGACTGTTCAACGGCCTGGCGGCGGGTTACAAACGCAGCCTCCATGGCCTGCTCGAGACCAAGAGCGTGCCGATCTTCTTTGGCATTATCGTGCTCGCCTCGAACTACTTCATGTTCACCATGAGCGAGAACGAGCTTGCGCCCACCGAAGACCAGAGCATTCTGCTGTTCCAGGGCTCGGCGCCGCGCACCGCCACGTTCGACTATCTGGCGGCGTTTGCCGAGCAGTATCAGGACGAGGCCGAATCCATTCCGGAGTACAACCGCACGTTCATGCTGCTGGGTGGGCTCTCACCGGATACCGTGTTTGGCGGCTTCAACATGGTGCCGCCAAGCGAGCGGGAGCGAAGTCAGAATGAGGTCCAGGAGGAACTCAGCGCGAAGTTCAGCGCCAACCCGGGCCTGGATACCGCGGTGTTCCCGCGGCCCAGTCTGCCAGGCTCCGGCGGTGGACTGCCCGTGCAATTCGTCATGACCACCTCCGAGTCCTACGAGTCGCTGGACGCGATGGCCAACGAAATGATCGGCCAGGCGATGCAGAGCGGGAATTTCATCTTTTTGCAGAAATCGGTGGAATACGACCGGCCCATGGTCACCCTCAACGTCGACCGCGACCGCGCAGCGGATCTGGGCATCAGCATGGCCGATCTTGGCAGCTCGCTATCCGGCATGCTCGGCGGCGGTTACGTGAACCGCTTCAACCTGGATGGCCGCAGCTACAAGGTCATCCCCCAGGTCGACCGCCCCTTCCGGCTGGACGCCGACATGCTCGAGGACTACTACATCGAGACGCCGGCGGGCGAGCGGGTGCCCATCTCCAGCGTGGTCACGATGACCGAATCGGTGGAGCCAGGCTCACGGAACCAGCATCAGCAGCTCAACTCGCTGACACTCGAAGGCGTGATGACCCCCGGTACACCGCTTGGCGATGCGCTCGAGTACCTGGAGACGACCGCCGAGGACACGCTGCCATCCACCTATAACGTGGACTACACCGGGCAGTCGCGGCAGTTCGCCGGTCAGGGGAGTGCGCTGGTGCTCACCTTCTTCCTGTCGATCCTGGTGATCTACCTGGTGCTCGCCGCGCAGTTCGAGAGCTGGCGTGACCCGGCGATCATCCTAGTGTCGGTGCCGCTTAGCATTGCCGGCGCGCTGGCGTTCATTACGCTCGGCTTTGCCACGGTCAACATCTACACCCAGGTGGGGCTGATCACACTGATCGGTGTGGTGGCGAAAAACGGCATCCTGATCGTGGAGTTCGCCAACAACCTGCAAATCAACCAGGGCCTGAACAAACGCGATGCGGTGGAGGAGGCCTCGGCCATCCGTCTGCGGCCCATCATCATGACCTCGCTCGCGCTGATCATGGCCATGGTGCCGCTGCTCATTGCTACGGGGCCAGGCGCGGTCAGCCGATTCCATATCGGACTGACCATCGCCACGGGGCTTGGCATCGGCACGATCTTCACGCTGTTCGTGCTGCCGGCGTTCTACCTTCTGCTGGCTCGCGATCACAACGCGAGCACACCGGCGGGGGCCAATGCCTGAGCCAAGCGCTGAGCCGGTAACAAGCCGCGATCCTGCCGTCACCGCCCGGGGCCTCACCCGGGTGTATGGCGGCACGACCGTGGTGGATGGCATTGATCTCGACATCCCCGCGGGGGAGTGTTTTGCCCTGCTCGGCCCCAATGGCGCGGGCAAAACCACCACGCTGCGGATGCTCCTGGGGCTGACGCCGCCGAGCGCGGGCACCATCACGGTCCTGGGCGAACCCATCCCCGAGCGGGCTCGGGCCATGCGCGAGCGCGCGGGCATCGTGCCGCAGTTTGACAACCTCGACCCCGATTTCAGCGTGCGCGAAAACCTGATTACCTACGGGGCGTATTACGGTGCGCGCCGCCGCCGGATCGAGGCCCGGCTGGACGAGCTCCTCGCCTTCGCCGAGCTCACCGAACGCGCGGATGATCCGATACAGGGGCTCTCCGGCGGTATGAAACGCCGCCTTACGCTGGCCCGGGCGCTCGTTAACGACCCGGAACTGCTCGCCCTGGATGAGCCCAGCACCGGCCTCGACCCGCAGGCGCGCCAGCACATCTGGGAGCGGCTCCATACCCTGCGCCGCCAGGGCAAGACCCTGCTGCTAACCACCCACTACATGGAAGAGGCTGAGCGGCTGTGTGACCGGGCGGCCATCATCGACCATGGCCGCATCGTCGCCTGCGATACCCCCCGCAACCTGATCGCCGAGCACATCGAGCCCCATGTCGTTGAGTTACGGGGCGATCTCGCCCTGCAATGGCTCGGGCGTCTCGCCTTCGCCCCAGGCGATGAGCCTACCGACAGCCAACAGGCCGCCGAGGACGAGTGGCTTAAGCCCCTGACCAAGGCCGGTCTGCGCATTGAGCCCGTCGGCGAGACCGTCCTGATCTACGGGACCGACCGTGACGCCCTGCTGGACAAGGTCCAGGCCCTGATCGGCCCGGGTTATCTGTATCGCCCCGCGAGCCTGGAAGACGTCTTCCTGCGCCTGACCGGCCGGGAGCTGCGAGACTGATGCGAAGCGAGCCCCGCCTCATCGATCATCTGCGGGAACCGCCGCAGCTCAGCCTGCGTTTTATCGCGGTGTGGCTGCGTAACCTGCGGGTGTGGCGCAAACTCATGCTGCCCTCAATCCTCGGCAACTTTGGCGAGCCCTTGCTCTACCTCCTGGCGCTGGGCTACGGCCTGGGGCAGTTCGTTGGCGAGGTGGAGGACATGCGCTACATGGTCTTCCTTGCCAGCGGCATCGTTTGTTCCGCGGCGATGACCGGCGCCACCTTCGAGGCGCTCTACTCCGCCTATACCCGACTGACCATGCAGCAGACCTGGGCGGCTATGCTCGCCGCGCCCATGAACGTGGATGACGTTGTCCTGGGGGAAATTGCCTGGGCCGCCACCAAGGCGCTCATCAATGCGAGCGCCATTGTGCTGGTCGCCGCTCTGCTGGGGCTGGTCTCCGGGCCAGAGGCGATCCTCGTGCTCCCGGTGATCCTGCTGGCCGGACTCGCCTTCGCCGGTATCGCCATGATCGTCACCGCGATCTCGCCGAGCTATGACTTCTTTTTGTACTACTTCACGCTGGTCATGACGCCGATGCTGCTGCTCTCCGGGGTGTTTTTCCCACTGACGAGCCTGCCAGACGCCGTGCAAATCGGCGCCCAGTTCCTGCCGCTGGCCCATGTCGTGATGATGGTCCGCCCGCTCATGACCGGGGGCACCATCGATGCCCCGATCCTGCATCTTGGCGTGGTGATCGGCTATATCGTGGCGACCTACTGGATCAGTGCCGCCCTCGCCCGCCGGCGGCTCATCAAATGATCTAGTACTGAATCAGCGCGGTAACCGGGGCATCGGTCATCTGCTGGCGGGCATTCAGGAAGGTAAGCTCCAGGACAAAACAATAGCCCAGCATTTCCGCGCCCAGGCGGCGCAGCAAATCAGCGGTCGCCCGCGCCGTCCCACCAGTTGCCAGCAAGTCATCAACAATCAGCGTGCGCGCGCCCTGATGCAGGGCATCGCGGTGAACCTCCAGCGCATCCGTGCCGTATTCAAGCTCATACTCCGCGGAGTGCACATCCGCCGGGAGCTTGCCCGGCTTGCGCACGGGAATAAAACCGGCGCCAAGCTCATAGGCAAGCGCCGCGCCAAAAATAAATCCCCGCGACTCCGTGCCCACAATGTACTCCGGCGTGGGGCCATCCACTGCGCTCGCCATCAGCTCGATGGCCGTACGAAACCCCGTCGCGTCTCCGAGCAATGGCGTGATGTCCTTGAAGAGAATCCCGGGCTTGGGGAAGTCCGGAATATCCCGAATCAGGCCCTTTACCTGGGCGAGATCCGCCTCGCGATCCGTCATGCCAACACTCATCCGTCCTGTCTCCCGAGTTCGTGCGCGTGATCATCCGATGACGCCGCCGAATGCTCCCGTGCGTCACCCAGTCCCTCACGAAGATAACGCAAATGGGTCTCGGCCGCCTGCACCGCCCCTTCCGGGTCGTGGTTCACAATCGACTCCACCAGATCGCGGTGCTGAACCCGCAAGTGCTCCTCGCCCTGTTCGCTGATGAGCATGGCCGCGCGGGCCCGGCGCACATGCTCACGCAACACCGAGAACAGACCCCGCATCATGGTGACCAACGCGACGTTATGAGTGGCTTCGGCTACCGCCAGGTGCAGACGGGCATCCCAATCCGCGGCCTCACTCGCCTCACCCGCGGCCTGCGCCGACTCCATGCGCTCGAGCGCCTCGGTAATTGCGGCCAGGTCCTTGTCAGTGGCCCGTCGGGCGGCCAGTCCCGCGCTCATCGTCTCCACCCCCTGGCGCAGCTCCAGGACGTCAGACACCGCTTTGGGCTGGCTATCCATCAGCCGCAACAACGGATCGGTGAGACTGGGCGCGGTGACCTTGGCAACGGTATAGCCAGCGTTACGACGCACCAACAGCAGTTCACGGGAGACCAGCTTGAGCAGCGCCTCGCGCAACGAAGCCCGGGAGACCGCCATCAAACGGGACAGCTCACGCTCCGCAGGCAGTGCATCACCAGCGTGCAGCCGGCCTTCCACAATCTGGCGCTCGATCTGCTCGGCAATCGCATCCGATAAACGACCCGTCTCAGGCGGAGAAACGGGGGTGAACAGATGGTGCACGTGACACGCTCCCCCGGCCTAGCGGCGCGGGCCCTGCATGATGCGCAGCAGGTCTTCGGGGCGAACTTGGCGTGCCCGCGCCGCGTCGGCGGAGCGCTGCCGAATGCGGGCCGACACCGGGGCCGCTGACGGGGCCTCCGAGGCACGGGCGGGACGGCCCTCAAGCTCGCCGAGGGCCATCAGGCAATCCCGGCATAAACAATCGTCATAACGCTGCGCGATCGACTCACGCATTTCATCACTGAGCGCGATATCCACGCACTGGCAACGGTGAATGCTGCCCAGGCGGCACTCAAAACCGCCCCCGCAGCGCGGACAGGCCTTCGGCTCGTGATCAGGCATCCGGTTTTCCTGCTGATCGGCTGACCGGGGTGGCGAACGCATCGCTCGCAAACCAACCGCCAGCGGCTGCTTCCTCGTCCAACCGGTCCATGATGGCCAGGCGCTTGGCCTCAGGGTAATCCCGCCACTCGGTGATTTCCGTTTCGGTGCGCCCGCAACCAATGCAACGACCCTGTTCGACCTCACAGATACTCACGCAAGGGGATGACGAAGACACTCAGAACCTCCACAAGATGTTGTACAGGCGTTGTACCAGACACCCAATGAATAGGACAAACGGTAAAGGTCACCCGCCAAGGTTATCGTCCCCCGACTTCACCGGCTATACTGCGTGGTCAGACCATCGGAGGAGAGACCATGGCCACCGCATCCCAGGACGCCGCTGCCACCGGCCAAATCGGCCATTACGTCAACGGTGAGGCCATTGCCGGCGCGCCGGGCGGGCGCAGTCAACCGATCTATAACCCGGCGACGGGCGCGCAGACCCACTCGGTCGCGCTGGCGTCGGCCGAGGAAGTGGATCGCGTCATTGCGAATGCGGCTGAGGCTCAGGTCGGCTGGGGCGCTACACCGCCGCTGCGCCGGGCGCGGGTCATGTTCCGCTTTAAGGAGCTCATCGAGCGCAACCACGACCGGCTGGCCGAGTGCATCACCCGCGAGCACGGCAAGACGTTCTCGGATGCTAAGGGCGAAGTCATCCGCGGCCTGGAGGTGGTGGAGTTTGCCTGTGGCATCCCGCATCTGATTAAAGGCGAGCACTCACCCAATGTTGGCACTGGCGTGGACAGCCACTCCATGCAGCAGCCCGTGGGCGTGTGCGCTGGCATTACGCCGTTCAACTTCCCGGTGATGGTGCCGTTGTGGATGGCGCCCGTGGCGCTGGCCTGCGGCAATAGCTTCATCCTCAAGCCCTCGGAGAAGGACCCGTCGGCCGGCATGCTGTTGGCGGAATTACTGAAAGAGGCCGGTCTGCCCGATGGTGTGTTCAATGTGGTCAATGGTGACAAGGAGGCGGTCGACGTCCTGCTGACCGACCCGCGGGTTGGCGCCATCAGTTTTGTGGGCTCCACGCCGATCGCGCAGGCCATCTATTCAACCGGCTCGGCCCACGGCAAGCGCGTCCAAGCCCTGGGCGGCGCCAAGAACCACGCCGTGGTCATGCCCGATGCCGATATGGACCAGACCGTGGATGCCCTCATGGGCGCGGCCTATGGCTCGGCGGGCGAGCGCTGCATGGCGATCTCCGTCGCCGTCCCCGTGGGCGAGGAGACCGCGGACCGCCTGGTAGCGGGTCTGAAGGACCGCCTGCAGACCCTGACCATCGGCGATGGCCTCAGCGAGCCCGAGCCTGAAATGGGCCCGCTGGTCACCCGCGAGCACCGCGACAAGGTCGCCAGTTATCTGGACATCGGGGCTGCCGAGGGCGCCGAGCTGGTCGTTGACGGCCGGCAGGGTGCCGTGCCGGGTGGCGAACACGCCAACGGGTTTTTCATTGGTGGCTCCCTGTTCGATCGGGTCCGCCCCGGCATGCGTGTGCACAGCGAAGAGATCTTCGGGCCGGTGCTCAGCGTGGTTCGCGCCGCCGACTTCGAGGAAGCCCTCAGCGTGGTGAACGGCCACGAGTTCGCGAATGGCACCGCGATCTTCACGCGCGACGGCGACGCCGCCCGGACCTACAGCGAGCGCGTTGAAGCGGGCATGGTCGGTGTGAACGTACCGATCCCGGTCCCGATGGCCTTCCACAGCTTCGGTGGCTGGAAGCATTCACGCTTTGGTGTCCTGCACGCGCATGGGCCCGACGCCGTGCGCTTTTACACGCAGATGAAGACCATCACGACGCGCTGGCCCAAAGGCGTTCGCGACGGCGGCAGCCAGTTCGTCATGCCGACGATGTAGGGGAACGGGGGCTCAGCCCTTGGCCTTGTGGCCTGGCGGTAGCGGGACGTGGCGCGAGATGTCGAGTAAGTGGGCGCGCGTTGAACGGCTAAGGCGCGCGGCCCTCAGGTCATACTCCATCTGCAAGCGCATCCAGAACTCGGGGGACGTACTGAAGTACCGGGCAAATAACAGCGCCGTTTGCGCGGTAATGCGCCGCCGCCCACACTGAATCTCGGTGATCCGATTCACTGGCACGCGGATCGCCCGCGCTAGAAGCGTTGGGCGAATACTGCGTGGGCGCATGAACTGATCGGTCAGGACCTCACCCGGCGGGATAGGGGCAAGCGCCTGATCAACCGCATCTGGGCGTTTATCGCCATCCAGTGGTGCAAAACCCGTCATGTCGCAGGCCTCGCCTGCTCACCACAGTGCAGTCCAACCCGCCGCGCCTCACCCGCCTCAAAGTAAAACGACAGATACCAGCCATACCCGACGTGAATACGCCACCAGTCGGGAGATGTGGGCGAGGCGGCAGGCACGGCGTCAGTCGGATCTTCCGGAAATGGCACTGACGGGTCGTAGCAACCCTCGAGCTGTTGCCCGAGCGCCTGGTGGAGATCCTCGAGTTCCACCGCGGCATGCAGGATGGAAAGGTGCTGACGAACGGCAAATAAAACCCGGGGATGCAGGTTCTGTGGTTCACGGCCACGCCAAATCGCTCGAAGCACCGGAGTTGTACAGCTTTTCAACATGGCGACAGACATATCGCGATCTCGTGGTCGGGCGGGATGCTGTCGGCTAAACGGGCGCAGTAAACGGACCAGCGGGTGGGACCGGCGGGTGGCAGTGCGGCAAATTCGTCGCGGCGAAGCGAGTGTTGTTAACCCAACTTGACCCCTGCAGACGTTTGACGGCAAACATCACGACGCCTTACGCGAGCCGTACTGCAGTCCGATTGAGTGACGTCGTACGTAACTGGCAACGGCGAATCGGCGAAATGGCGTCATGAAAGGGTTTTCATGATCCGCACTCCGTCAGACGTCCTGCGAACCTGGCTATTGCGCAGACGAAGGTCGGTGAATCGGACAGACGCCTTACGGTCCACATCCAAACGTTTTACGGAAGGCGTCAACATGGGCGAAAAGAGGAGGCAAAACTCTGCGCGGCGCGCCGTGTGGCATAGCAACCACCGGGGCCTCTGTAAGCTCCAGGCTGGACCTCAGCGATGGCTAGGCCCTCACTACCGGCTTGAGCCAATTTCCTGAGAGATTTCTCTCCCCGGCCACCCTCTCCCCGGTTACCCTGTCCCCATGAACCCCGACGACATCGATATTCCGCACTTCCGAGCGCGCCTGCTCGCCCAGCGCGCCGAGCTTGAGAACTTGCAGGACACGCGCACGGATTCCGCAGCAACCGTCGAGCTCGATCAAACCCGGGTGGGTCGCCTGTCGCGGATGGATGCCATGCAGCAACAGGCGATGGCCCAGGCCACCGGCGAGCGCGCGAAGCGCACGCTCACGCGCATTGAGTCCGCCCTCCGGCGCTGCGACGAGGGCACCTACGGCGATTGTCTGCGTTGCGAGGAACCGATCGACGTCCGGCGCCTGGAAATCGACCCCGCCGCTACGCTCTGCATCGACTGCGCCGATTAACTCAAAAAGAGCGCGTACGCCGGGTTATCCGACTCATTCCGATACGGATACCCGAGCTTATCGAGGCTTTCCTCAAACTTTGCGCGCTGATCGGGTGGAACCTGGATGCCCACCAGTACGCGTCCATAGTCCGCGCCATGGTTACGATAATGGAAGAGCGAGATATTCCAGCGCCGGCCCAAGCGCTTCAGGAAATTCAATAGCGCCCCCGGGCGCTCCGGGAAGCGCACGTGGTACAGAATCTCGTCGTCGACGTTGTGCCCACGCCCACCCACCATGTGACGGACGTGAACCTTCGACATCTCATCATCTGTTAAATCGAGCACCGGATAGTCTCGTGCCCGCAGGGCCTCCACGACCTCCTCACGCTCGGCAAAGCCATCGTTCAGCCCGATCCCGGCAAACACATGCGCCTCTTCCGAGTACGCATAACGGTAATTGAACTCGGTGATCGCCCGGTTCCCGATCGTCTCGCAAAACTCACGAAAACTGCCGGGGCGCTCCGGAATCGTCACCGCCAACACCGCTTCGCGATGCTCACCGAGCTCCGCGCGTTCCGCGACATGCGCCAGGCGCGAGAAATTCATGTTCGCACCGCAATTGATGCCAACGAGCGTCTGCCCGGTGATCCCGTTTTGCTGGACATACTTCTTGATGCCCGCTACCGCCAGCGCACCCGCCGGTTCCATCACCGACCGGGTGTCCTCGAAGATATCCTTGATCCCGGCACAGATTTCATCCGTCGAGACCAACAGGCACTCATCGACGAGCTCCCGAGCGATCCGAAAAGTCTCCTTGCCAATCTGCCGCACGGCGACGCCATCGGCGAAGATCCCGACCTCGCCGAGCGTCACCCGACGGCCGGTGGCCATGGCGCGCTCAAGCGTTGGCGCGTCCTCGGGCTCTACGGCGACGATCTTGATATCAGGACGTAATTGCTTGATGTAGGCCGCAATGCCCGCGATTAAGCCCCCACCGCCAACCGGCACGAACACGGCATCGATCGGCCGAGGATGCTGACTCAAGATCTCCATGCCGACCGTGCCTTGCCCCGCGATCACCTCCGGATCATCGTAGGGGGGGATATAGGTGAGCCCACGCTCCTCCACCAGCTTTTCGGCATGCGCCTTGGCGGCATCGTAGTTATCACCATGCAGCACCACGCGACCACCGAAATTCCGGACCGCATCCACCTTGATCGCCGGCGTGGTGCGCGGCATCACGATCGTCGCCTTGATGCCCAGCTTTTGCGCCGACAGCGCCACGCCCTGTGCGTGGTTGCCGGCCGATGAACAGATCACGCCCTTCTCGCGCTGCGCGTCAGTGAGACTGGCAATCTTGTTATACGCACCGCGGATCTTGAACGAGAACACCGGCTGCAGATCTTCGCGCTTTAAAAGCACGTTATTCTCGAGCCGCCGGGAGAGGTTCACCGCTTGCGTGAGTGGCGTCTGATCCGCAACGTCGTAAACGCTCGCGGTCAGAATGCGTTGCAGATAGGATTTCATGGCAGAACGCGCGCTGTCCGTAAAAGGTCTCAGTGTATAGGACGGACAATCAAAGGAGCCAATATGAGCGCAGAAGCGCAGAAAAGAGCCGCCGCCGAGGCCGCGGTCGCGACCATTCAGTCGGGCAGCATCATTGGCGTGGGCAGTGGCTCCACCGTGAATCACTTCATCGATGCGCTCGCTGCCTCCGACACGCAGATCGAGGCCGCCGTGGCCGCCTCCGAGGCCAGCGCCGAGCGCCTGCGCGGCCATGGCATTGAGGTCCGCGACGCGAACCAGGTCACTGAATTGGCCGTGATGATCGACGGCGCCGATGAGATCAACCGCCACCTGCAGATGATCAAGGGCGGCGGCGGCGCGCTCACCCGCGAGAAGATCATCGCCGCACTCAGCCACCAGTTCATCTGCATCGCTGATGCCTCAAAACAGGTCACGGCCCTCGGCGACTTCCCCCTGCCGGTGGAGGTCATCCCCATGGCCCGCTCCTACGTGGGCCGGCAAATGCTCAAGCTGGGCGGCCACCCGGAGCTGCGCGAGGGCTTCACCACCGACAACGGCAACGTCATTCTGGATGTCCGTCGGCTGGATTTGTCCGAGCCCCTGCACCGCGAGCAGCAGTTGAACAACATCGCCGGCATCGTCACCAATGGCCTGTTCGCCTTGCGTCCCGCCGATGAGCTGCTGGTCGGTACCGATGATGGGGTTGAGCGGGTGACGGCGGCTTAGGCGCTCGCTAGTTACAAGAGACCCTCGATGGCGCGCCGGAGCTTAGCGGAATTCGGCTTGGTCATCGAACCAAACACCTCGACCACCTCGCCGGCCGGATTCACCAGATACTTGTTGAAGTTCCAGCGCGGTGCGCGGGACTGGCGGGCCAGCTCAGCAAACAAGGGATGCGCATCGGCGCCCCTGACTGGAATGGTCGACATCATGTCGAAGGTCACGCCGAAGTTAACGAAACACGTGTCTGCGGCGGCGGCCTCGTCATCGGCTTCCTGATTAAAGGAATCCGACGAGAACCCGATGACCTTCAGGCCCTGATCCTTGTACTCCTGGTGCAGCGCCTCGAGCCCTTCAAACTGCCCGGTAAAACCGCAGTGGCTGGCCGTATTCACCAGCAACACGGCTGGTGCATCGTCGGCCAGCGATCTCACGTTCACGGTCTCGCTGGAATGCAGTTTGCGCATGTCATGATCGAGTAGCGCGTAGGCATTGGCCGGTTGGGGTGTTGTACTCATGAGTGCCATTCCGATGAGGGTCATCAGCCCGATGATGGCTCGGCGTGCGATCGTGTCCGACTCAGTCTGTCGCTGCGGTATGCTTGGCATCTGCGCTCGTCCATCGTCAAACAACAGGATGCTTCATTTGAGCAGCCAACCGACCCGAAAAGCCAGACTTTATTACGACCATTCCTGCGGATTGTGTCGGCGTGAGATCGCGCATCTCCGGCCGCGGCTCGAGCCCCATGCGACGCTTGTGGACATCAGCGATCCGGACTTCGACCCCCCGCCGGGTTACACACTGCAGGCGATGATGGAGCGCATCCACTTCCATGACGGTGAGCGCATGCGCGTTGGCTTTGCCGCCACGCTCGGGTACTGGCGCCTCGCGGGCTTACGCCTCACCACCGCCATACTGGGCCTACCCGGGATCTTTCACATCGCGGACTTCGCCTACAACCGCTGGGCAGCCTGGCGGATGCGTTAGCCCGCGGCCTTCAGCGCCTGATCGATATCCGCAATGATGTCGTCAATATGCTCGATGCCCACGGACAGGCGGACCATATCGCGGCTCACGCCCGCCGTGGCGAGCTCGCGGTCATCGAGCTGACGGTGCGTCGTCGTCGCCGGGTGGCAGGCCAGTGACTTCGCATCGCCGATGTTCACCAGCCGCAGGATCAGGCCCAGCGCGTCGATGAACTTAGCCCCGGCGGCTTCACCGCCATCGATACCAAAACTGAGAATCCCTCCGGCATTGCCGCCCATGTACTTCTGCACCAGCGAGTAATACGGGCTGTCCGGCAGGCCGGCGTACTTCACCCAGGTCACGCCCGGATGGGCCTTCAGGTGCTCGGCCACGGCGATCGCGTTTTCGCCATGGCGCGCCATCCGCAGCGGCACCGTCTCAATGCCCTGCAGCAGCATGAACGCATTCATTGGCGAGAGTGCTGCGCCCATGTTGCGCAATGGCGCCACCCGGCAGCGGCCGATATACGCCGCCGCGCCCAACGCCTCCGTGTACACCACCCCGTGATAGGACGGGTCCGGCTGAGTCAGCATCGGGTACTTGTCGGCATGCTCAGCCCAGGGGAAATTACCCGAGTCGACAATCACGCCGCCCACCGTCGTGCCATGACCACCCATGGCCTTGGTCAGCGAGTGCACCACGATGTCCGCGCCATGCTCGATCGGTCGCCACAGCACCGGGGTTGGCACCGTGTTATCCACAATCAGCGGCACACCGTGACGGTGCGCCATCGCCGCCAGTGCCTCGATGTCGACGACATTGCCGTTGGGATTACCGACAGTTTCGGCAAAAACGGCCTTGGTCTTCTCATCAATCAGCGCTTCCATGGCCGCCGGATCATCACCGCTCGCAAAGCGCACCTCGATGCCCATGTTCGGCATGCCATGGGCAAACAGGTTGTATGTGCCGCCATAGAGCTGGCTTGTGGTGACAATGTTGTCACCCACCGTGGTGATGCACTGAATTGAGTAGGTGATCGCCGCCATGCCCGACGCCAGCGCCAGCCCGGCAATCCCGCCTTCCATCTCCGCCACCCGCTGCTCAAGGGCCGCATTGGTGGGGTTCATGATGCGGGTGTAGATATTGCCCTCGACCTTCAGGTCGAATAGGTCCGCCCCGTGCTGCGTGTCATCAAACGCGTAAGACGTCGTCTGATACATCGGCACCGCCACCGCCTTGGTGGTGGGGTCCGGGGAATAGCCGGCGTGGATCGCCTGGGTTTCGAGTTTCATATTGGGATCTCCTCGGGCAGATAAGCCCCGTAGCATAACCCGCAAGGGCTGCCACGCCATCGATCAATTGGGCATATGGTTATAACGAAGCGTCAGCTCGGCGACTAATCCGAATACCCCGCAGGATTCTGACGCTGCCAGTTCCAGGCATCGCGCATCATCGCATCGAGTTTGTATTCCGGCCGCCAGCCAAGTTGCGCCTGTGCAAGGGTCGGATCGGCATAGCAGGCGGCGATATCGCCCGGGCGCCGCGGCGCAACCCGCACTGGAATCGTTCGCTCAGCCGCCTTTTCAAACGCGGCCACCACCTCCCGCACGGAATAACCGCGGCCCGTGCCCAGGTTCCAGATGCGAGACCCGGTAACATCATGGCCTGCCAGATAGTCCAGTGCCGCCAGATGCCCCCGAGCCAGGTCCATGACATGGATGTAGTCCCGCACGCCGGTGCCGTCGGACGTGGGGTAATCATCTCCGTAAAGGGTTAATGCATCGCGACGCCCTACAGCCACCTGGCTGATAAATGGCACCAGATTGTTCGGTGTGCCCGACGGGTCCTCGCCAATCTGCCCGCTCGGGTGCGCCCCGACCGGATTGAAATACCGCAGTAGCGCGACTGACCAGCGCGGATCCGCTGATGCCAGATCACACAGTACCCGCTCGATCATCAGCTTGGTGTAACCATAGGGGTGAGCAGGCTGGCCGACCGGCGCTGTCTCGGGAATCGGTACCGCCACCGGATCGCCATAAACGGTGGCCGAAGAGCTAAAGATAATGCGCCGAATATCCGCGGACTGCATGACGTTGAGTAGCGCCAGCGTGCCGTCGAGATTGTTTTCATAGTAGGTCAGCGGTTGCTGTGTACTCTCGCTCACTGCCTTCAGCCCAGCGAGGTGCATCACGGCATCAAAGGGGCGATCCGATGACGCCTTCATCACGTCGGCCATTGCGGCGCGATCCCGAATATCGGCCTCAATGAAACGCACCCGGCGATGCGTGAGGCTCTCCACCCGGCGTAGTGACTCACGCGAGCTATTGGTTAGGTTATCAACGCCCACCACCTCATGGCCGGCTTCCAAGAGCACCAGAACGGTGTGAGAGCCAATAAATCCACTTGCACCTGTAACCAGAATTTTCATGGAACGCGTGAACGAGGGGGTCAAATCTTTCTGAAACCGGCTGACGGCCGCTGAATCGACACGACATCAGCTCCCTGCGAGTCAGCGCGCGTACCAGCGCTTGCCAATGCCTGTCGCCGGTACCCCGGCACGCACTCAACAACCAGTGCCATGACGCGCTCCAAATCCTGGGCGTGAAAGGCCTCATCGAGTGCGGTTATCCAGTCCACGAAGACTCGCCACTCGGGATGCGCTTCCCGCGCCTGCAGGATCATGGGATGTGATGTACCCATGATATCGTCGCCCTGGACCAGCTCCTCGTGGAGCTTTTCTCCGGGACGCAACCCAATGAATTCGATCGCGATATCCCCTTTGGCGTTGCCCTGATCACGTACGGAACACCCGCTGAGTTGAATCAACCGACGCGCCAGATCTCTGATGCGAACCGGCTCACTCATATCCAGAACAAACACCTCACCGGCGTTTGCCATCGCCCCCGACTGAATCACGAGGCTGGCTGCCTCGGGGATCGTCATGAAATAGCGCGTGGCGTCTGGGTGGGTCACAGTGACCGGGCCACCCTCACGAATCTGACGCCGAAACAACGGAATCACCGAACCCGACGAGTCCAGCACATTGCCGAACCGCACAATCCCAAAGCGTGTCGTCGACCCGCGGGCGGCAATCGCCTGCACCGCAAACTCGGCAATCCGCTTACTGGCGCCCATCACACTGGTCGGACGAACCGCCTTATCCGTCGAGACAAGCACAAAATGACTCACACCCGCGTCTTCAGCGGCCAACGCCGCATGCCAGGTGCCAAAGCCATTGTTACGCACCCCCTCAACCGGGTTGGCTTCCACCAGTGGCACGTGCTTGTAAGCCGCCGCGTGATACACCGTATCCACACCATAGCGCTCGAGGCTATGCCGCATGCGCTTGCGATGAAGCACCGAGCCCAGCACCGGGATGATTTCGATCGTCTGGTCATTCACGCTCGCCAGTGCCGTGAGTTCCTGCTCGATTCGATAGAGCGCCAGCTCGGAGCGCTCCAGCAAAACAAGGCGACGGGGTGACTGCGCCAGCACCTGTCGGCAGAGTTCGCTACCGATCGACCCGCCAGCGCCGGTGATCATCACGGACTGGCGCGTTACACATCGGCCGAGCAAATCCGGATCAGGCGGGACCGCCTCGCGCCCCAACAGGTCCTCGACATCCACTTCACGAATGTCCTGCAAGCGCGCCGCGCCCGAAACGAGGTCCGTCATGCTGGGGAGCGTGCGCACATGCACGGGATACCGCTCCAGCGTCGCCAGAATTTCACGCCGCCGGCCCAGCGTGGCCGTGGGTAGGGCCAGCAGGATATTGCCGACCCCCAGCTGGGCGATAAGCCGACCCAGCCGCATCGGCGGGTAGACCGGAACGCCCCGGATCATCGTGCCGTGCAAACGTGGGTTGTCATCCACGAAGGCCACAGGCAGGTAATCCCCCGTCGACAACAGTGAGCTGACCAGCTGCAGCCCCGCTGAGCCGGCCCCGTAAATGATCACGGGCTCTTCAGCGGCACGCCGATGCCGATCCGCCTGATGCCAGGCCCGGATCAGGAATCGGCTACCGCCAATAAGCAAAAGCGCGATCAACCAGTAGATAGTGATCGTGGCGCGCGGCACGCCCTGAAGACCCAAAAAGGCAACGATCGCGACAAAGACAAGCGTTGAGAGGGTCACGCCCCGCACAACCGCCCAGACGTCGGAGGGACCCATGTAGCGGACAACCGCGCTATACATGCCAGACCAATAAAAAAGCGGCACGCTGAGGAGGGGCAAAACAAGCGGCAGGTACCAGTAGGCAAAGAGCTTGTCCGAGAGCACATCACCCATGCGCAGCGAGAACGCCGCCCAGACCACCAGCATCATCATGACCGCATCACCGGCCATCATGAGCGCCTGCTTGCGCGGTCGCTGCCAGTCGAACACCCCTTTCAGGCGGTTACTCATGACGAATACGATCTCCCTGACCCTGACCCGATAGCGTCATCACCAGGCACCGCACATAGGTTTTCAATCGTAAATCCCTGACCAGTGCGGCGTCCTTTTGAGCCAACGTTACGGGATCCGACATATCCACTCCAGCGATCTGGCCGAACCCGGTGATCCCCGGGCGCTCGGAAAAGACCCCGCGGGCCACCCGCTCGGCGATCAGCGCATGCTGACTCGGCAAACACGGACGCGGTCCGACGAGACTCATGTCGCCTTTGAGGACGTTCCACAGCTGAGGAAGCTCATCAAGTTTTGTGCGCCGCAAGATCTGGCCGCCGCGCGTGATCGCTGTCTGATCGGCCAGGTGCGTGGCTACTGAGGGGGTGCCTGGCCGCATGGTCCGGAATTTGATGAGGACAAATGGCTCACGGTGACGGCCGACGCGCAGCTGCCGGTAAAACGGTGACCCGGTCTCCAGCAAACCCAGCGCGGTGATGAGCAACAATAAGGGCATGAGTGCAAGCAGGCCGATCAGTGCCAAAACCAGATCCAGGGCGCGAATCACTCGGGCGCCCTCTGATGCGAGGACACCGCAAAGCTCAGGCCTTGCTCAAGCGTCCAGGGCGGACGCCAACCCAGAAGGCGGTAGGCCTTCTGGTTATCCACGGTTAATGACCCGAGGAGCCGCTGCACTGCACCGGTTCCCGGCAGGACTCGCGCTGCCCACCTCAACAGGACCGGCGGGATGTAGAAAAGCCGCGGCTCACGCCCGGTGGCCCGGGCCAGAACGCGCAAAAGCCCAGCGGTAGAGACCGTCTCGTCATCACAGACATGAAACGTCTGGTTACGCGCGTGGGGATTCACGAGGAGATGGCAGAGGAAGTCGACCAGATTGTGCAGACCCAGCAAGCTGCGGCGGTTGTCTGTGATCCCGGCCAACGGCAGGGGCATGCCTTTGTGGGCCCAATCCAGTAGTCGGCCGAAGTTGCCGGGTGCATGCGGGCCGTGAACCAGGGGCGGGCGAACGACGCTGACCGCCATGTCGTCATCAGCGAGTGACCATAGCGCTGCCTCAGCTTCCGCCTTGCTCCGGGCATACGGCTCGGTTGGCGCTACAGGCGCTGACTCATCCAGCGGCGCTGGGCTCGACTGACCCAGAACGCCAATTGAGCTCATGAAAATAAAGTGCCGGACACCGGCTGCGCGCGCCTGGTGGGCCAACGCCAGGGTGGCCTCGACATTCACCGCACGCAGCGATTCCAGCGATCGGCCGGCGACGCGCTGATGGGCTTCAGCCGCCAAATGGATGACACGATCACACCCGGCAAGTGCTTCACGCTGCGCGGCCTCACCGCCGGGGTTATCCGGGGTCAGTCGCCAGGTTGCGGCGGTGACGTCGTGACCTTCAGCCGCCAGAGCCGGCAACAAAGCGCGCCCAATAAAACCGCTGGCACCTGTGACCAGCACGCGACAAGGCTGCTGCTCAGCCACGCGGGCACCGCCTCGCTCAATTGGATCGCCCATCAGAACCCTCGCCAGTTGGATTGGAGAATGCCCAGCACCGGGCAGGTCTGGCAACCCCCACGCGACATCCTGGCGTCCCGCCTGAGCCCCGGGTATCTTTCGGCGCATGAAACTACTCGTTACCGGCGCGGCCGGATTCATCGGTTACCACACCTGCGCGCAGCTCCTGGCCCGTGGGGACACCGTCGTCGGGCTGGATAATCTGGGCCCCTATTACGACGTGACACTAAAGGAAGCCCGTCTGGCCCAGCTTCAGGATGCGCCCCGGTTCGATTTCCGGCGCGTCGACCTGGCCGATGCGGGCGCGATACGCCAAGTCTTTTCCGAAGGGTTCGATCGGGTCATCCATCTCGCGGCCCAGGCCGGTGTGCGTTACTCGCTCGAGAACCCCCAAAGCTATGTGGACAGCAACGTCACCGGCTTTTTGAACGTCTTGGAGGGCTGTCGGTACAACGCGGTCGAGCACCTCGTCTACGCCTCGACCAGCTCCGTCTACGGGGCCAACACCCACATGCCGTTCACCGAGCACGAGCCAGCCGATCACCCGCTGGCCATTTATGGCGCGACCAAGCGCGCCAACGAGTTGATGGCGCACAGCTATGCCCACCTCTTTGGCTTGCCGTGCACGGGCCTCCGGTTCTTTACGGTGTACGGGCCTTGGGGCCGGCCGGATATGGCGCTTTTCCTGTTTACCCGCAAAATCCTGGCTGGCGAGCCGATACAGGTGTTTAACCACGGCCATCATCAGCGGGACTTCACGTTTGTCGAAGACATCGTGGAGGGCGTCATCCGGGCCTGTGACAACCCCGCCACCGGCAATCCTGATTGGGATAGCGACCACCCGGACCCAGCCACCAGCGCGGCGCCATGGCGCCTCTTCAACATCGGCAATAACCAGCCGGTGCAGTTATTCCACTACATCAAGGTGCTGGAGTCCGAACTCGGCCTCGAGGCCGACATGGAGATGCTGCCGCTACAGCCTGGCGATGTGCCAGACACCTGGGCCAGCGCCAAGGACCTGGAACAGGCTGTCCGCTATCAACCCGCTACCTCCGTGGAAGAGGGTATCCGGCGTTTTGTGGCGTGGTATCGCGACTACTATCAGGTTTAAATGAAAGCGTTGCCGAGTGCTTCCAGTACCCGGTCCGCGGCGGCACGCTCGCTATCCAGATCGTTTGACCCTGCCCGACCCAGATACTCCAGGTAGATCTTTAGCTTCGGCTCCGTGCCGCTGGGCCGGATGCTGACATGATAGGTGCCGTTAGCCGGCGAGGATGTCCCAGCCGATGCGGCGAGATCAAGCTGGATCAGGTTGGTCGCCGGCAGCGGAATGGGCTCGACGTCGCTGCCATCGGGGCGGGAACGCTCCGCCGCCGCGTAATCATGGATACGGGTCACGCTCAGCCCGGCAAGGGTGACGGGTGGGTCATCACGCAGGGCCTGCAGGCGGGCATTCATCCGCTCATGAGCGCCCTCGCCCTCGAGTTGAACGCTGATCTGGCGATTAATGGACAAACCGTGGCGTGCATAGAGCGCCATCAGCGTCTCATGCAGCGCCGTGCCCGCGGCCTTGGCCGCCTTGGCCATTTCGGTGACGGCCACCGCGGCAGCCACCCCATCCTTGTCACGCACCCGCGGCGTGGGGCAAAAGCCAATGGCGTCCTCGTAGGCAAAGATGAACCGGCCGCCCGCGGCTTCGCGCTGGAGCGCCCGGTGCCAGAGCCACTTAAAGCCGGTGAGTGTCTGCTCCCAATCAACGCCATGGGCCTCAGCCACGCGGCCCAGCAAGCGCGAGCTCACGACCGTGTTCATCACAAAGGCGCGAGCCGATGGCGCGGCAGCGCCGGCCGGCGAGTCGGCACTGAACGTCTCCCGCAGCAGGAAATCCGCTAGCAGCACGCCGGTCTGATCCCCCATGAGTACCTGCCAGTCTCCGGTTTGATCCGGGACCGCGACGGCCAGGCGATCGCCATCCGGATCAGTCGCGAGCGCAATGTCGGCATGGACCTCCGATGCGAGCGCGGTGAGGTGATCGAGCGCGCCCGGCTCCTCCGGGTTCGGGAAATTGACGGTGGGAAAGTCGCCATCCGGTCGCGCCTGAGCCCCCACTTCATGGAGCTCGACATTGTCTTGCGCGGCCAGTGCGGCCTTGACGAGCCCACCTGCCACGCCATGCATGGCGCTGTAGGCAACGCGAAGATGGGCGCCTTCGCTGGCCGGCGGGCGGGCAATCGCCTGGAGATACCGCTGTCGCAGGGCCTCGCCATGGACATGCCAGGCGTCATCCGGCCTTGCCTGGGGGATCACTACCGCCGTGGGCAGCGCCCCCAGGGCCTGAGCGATCCGCTCGTCAATCGGTGGGACGATCTGCGCGCCGTGAGACCAGTACACCTTGTAGCCCAAGTATTCCGGCGGGTTATGGCTGGCCGTGAGCACAATCCCGGCGGCGGCGCCCAATTCCCGGGTGGCAAAGGCGACCAGTGGCGTCGCCGCATAGTCATCGAAGACATGGACACCCAACTCTGCGCCCGCGACCGTCTGCGCCGCCGTCTCGGCCAGGGCCTGCGAGCCATGACGGGCGTCATAACCGATCACCACGCCCCGCTCGGCCGCATCCGGGACTTCGGCACGCAGAACATCGGCGATGACCGCAGTCACCCGCTGTATCAGACGGTGGTTCATATGCGCGGGACCGGGGCCTTTCAGGCCGCGCAGGCCGGCGGTGCCGAAGCTGAGCGGAGGCTCAAAGCAGGCGCGCAGCGCCTCGAGCTCGATGGCCTCGCCACGGGCCTGGGCCCCCTCGACGCGCTGGATGCGCGCATCCAACTCCGCGCGGGTCTCGGGGTCTGGATCCGCGTCTCGCCAGGCCTTGGCTCGGGTCAGGTTTTCGCTTGTCTCATTCATTGCCTACGGTCGCGAGCGCGGCCAATGCCGCTTCGTAGTCCGGCTCCTGGCGGATCTCCGGGACCAGCTCCCGGTAGATCACCGAATCGTGGGTGTCCAGTACCAGAACCGCCCGGGCGGTGAGACCCGCCATCGGGCCGTCAAGTTGCAGGACGCCATAGTCAGTCGCGAAGCGGCGGTCGCGCATCATCGACAGGGACTCGACCGCATCAATGCCCTCAACCTCGCAAAATCGGGCCATCGCGAAGGGCAGGTCGGCCGAGATATTCAGCACCACGGTGTTCTCAAGGGCCCCGGCGCGCTGGTTGAACTGGCGGGCGGACATGGCGCAGGTGGGCGTATCAAGGCTGGGGACAATGCTGAGCACCTTGCGCAGCCCGGCGTAGTCCGCGAGCGTGACGTCGCTCAGATCCTGGCGCGTCAATTTGAAGTCCGGGGCCTTGTCGCCCACGGCCGGCAAATCGCCGTTGATGTGCACGGGCTCGCCCCGGCGGGTGATGGTGATCATAGGAAACGCTCCAGTCAGCGGCCCGTCGGGCCGGTTTATTCTTCTTCGGCGACCATGTCGGCGTAACCCTCGGCATCCAGCAGCTCGGTGAGCGCGCCGGCATCAGCCAGGGTCATGGTGAAAATCCAGCCCTCGCCGTACGGGTCGGAATTGATTAACTCGGGCTCATCGCTCAGGCGCTCGTTCTTGCCCGTCACTTCGCCGTCCACCGGCGCGTAAATATCCGAGGCAGCCTTTACCGATTCGACCACCGCACAGGCCGCGCCCGCCTCGACCGTGCCCTCACCCTCGGGCAACTCGACAAACACCAGATCCCCCAGCGAGGCCTGGGCATGCTCGGTAATCCCGACGGTGACGTGGCCATCACCCTCATCGCGCACCCACTCGTGGGTCGCGGTGTATTTAAGATCCGCGGGAATGTCACTCATTTTGGTTCTCTCGTCGCTCCATGGAAGGTGAGGGGGATTGGCAAAGGGTGGGCACATTGCCCGCGGCGCCGGTGGCCTGCTTGAGCAGGTAGCGCCGGGCGGGCGGGAACAGATCCAGCGCCGTCAATCCCAGATTACGGGCGGCCACCAGCGGCAGGCATTCGTTGGAAAAGAGCCGGACCAGTCCATCGGTAAACGTGAAGGTGCGCCGGTAGTCGCTCTGCCGCGCCTGCGCGTAGTGGTTGAGGACCTCGGGATCGCCCGGGTCGATCGCCGACGCTGGGGCGTCGACCCGGGGATCGACGGAGACCGCGCCAAGGGCTTCGGCCAGCGCGGCTACGTCCCGCAGGGCCAGGTTCAGCCCCTGGCCTGCTACCGGGTGTAGCGCGTGCGCGGCGTTGCCGAGGATCACGGCGCGCTCGGTGGCAAAGGCCTCCGCCGTGACGGCGGCCAAGGGATAGACCGAGCGCGAACCAACCGATTCCAGGCGACCGAGGCGCCAGCCAAAGGCGGCCTGAAGCTCGGCAAGAAACGTGACGTCATCCCAGGTTTGTGCCGCCGTCTCCGCTTCGTCATGGGGCAGCGTCCAGACCAATGACACGGTCTCATCCCGGCTCGGCAGCAGGGCCAGCGGGCCGTCCGGGGTAAAGCGCTCGTAGGCAACGCCGCCATGGGGCCGTTCCGTGCGCAGGTTCGCGATGATCGCGCTCTGGCCGTAATCCCGGGCATGCGTGCCAACACCGAGGGCCTCCCGGGTCGCTGAATGCATGCCATCGGCCACCACCAGCAGGCGGGTGTTCAAGGTGATCTCACCGGCCTCCGTCCCCACGCGCACCTTGCGGCCCATCGGCCGGACATCTGCCTCGGCACCGTCCATTAAAACGTGGGTGTCCAGTATCTCGGCGGGACAAAAAAGCGTGGCGGCCTCGGCCAGCGCGGGCTGCAGCGCGTCACCCAGCACGCGGTTGGGTGCCACGTGACCGAGTGCGGGCAGCCCCTCTTCCTCGGCACGCAGGCGCGTGAAGCCGCCATGGCCCCGGTCAGAGACATGGATCTGGCGAATGGGCGTCGCGCCTGATTCGATGGCATCCCATACGCCAAGGCGCTCGAAAAAGCGTCGCGAGGTTGGCGCAAGGGCGGTCTGGCGGTCGTCAAAACTCGGCTGTTGGGTGGCCTCGGCCGGTACGGGCTCGACCACGGCGACCTGCAGCCCGCTGCCCCGCAAGGCCAGTGCCAGGCTCGCGCCCACCAGCCCGCCACCGGCGATGAGAACATCAAAATCCATCGTCTTCATGGTACCGCCATGGCCGCTTCAATCACGTCGGGGTCTTTTGGCACTGCCTCGGTCAGGTTTTCGTGGCCGGTGCGGGTAATCACGCAGTTATCCTCGATGCGCACGCCAATCCCCTGCCAGCGCGCATCCACCGGGCTGCCTGGCGGGATATAGAGCCCCGGCTCAACGGTGAGCACCATGCCGGGCTCAAGCTCGCGCCAATGGCCGTCCACCTTGTAATCCCCCACATCATGGACGTCCATGCCAAGCCAGTGCCCCGTGCGATGCATGAAAAACGGCCGATAGGCGCCACGCTCGATCACGTCATCCAGATCGCCCTCGAGTAGCCCCAGATCGAGCAGACCCGCGGCAATGACGCGCGTGGCCGCCTCATGGCCTGCATTCCAGTGCGCACCGGGACGGACGTGTTCGAGGGCGGCGGCCTGGGCCGCCAGCACGATGTCATAGATCGCCCGTTGTTCCGCCGTGTACCGGCCATTAATGGGCAGCGTGCGGGTGATGTCCGCCGCGTAACCGCCGAGCTCCATGCCGGCGTCGATCAGAATCATCTCGCCATCCTGCAGCTCGGCGTCGTTCGCGATGTAGTGCAGCACGCAGGCGTTCGCCCCGCTGCCGGTAATCGTCGGATAGGCTGGCTCACCATTGTGGCGGCGGAAGTCATAGAGAAGCTCGGCCTCGATTTCGTATTCCTTGAGGCCCGGGCGCAGCACGCCGAGCAGCCGCTGGTGGGCAGCGGCGCTGATGCGCGCGGCCTCGCGCAGGCGGGCGATCTCGGCCCGGGATTTAATCAGGCGCATTTCGTGGACGACATGCTCTAAGGAGACATATTCCAGCGGGGCCTTCACGCCCGCCCGCGCCCGGGCACGCAGGGCATTCACCCAGCCGATCAGGCGCTGGTCAAAATCCGGGTCCGCCCCCATGGCGCAGTAGAGCTGCTCTCGGCCCTCCATGAGCCCGGGGAGGATGTCGTCAATATCATCGATGGGGAAGGCATCATCCGCACCATAGTGCTCGACGGCCGCGGCCTGACCGATGGTGCGGCCCTCCCAGGTCTCGCGCTGGGGGTCACGCTCTCGCGAGAACAACAGGTACTGGCCCTGCGGCCGACCCGGCACCAGCACGGCGACGGCATCCGGCTCGTTAAAGCCGGTGAGGTAGAGGAAGTCGCTGTCCTGGCGATAGGGGTGCTGCACATCCCGATTACGCGGGCGCTCCGGGGCAGCGGCGATCACCGCAATGCCATTGTCGCCCACATGTGCCATGAGGGTGTCGCGGCGCCGGGCGTGCTCAGCGGGCTCCATACGCGGCGTCATCACGGCACAAACTCCGACCCGGGCGCGGTGCCGCCATCCACGGGCTGACTGGAAGAAGGCAGCGCGGTGTGTTCGCGCACCAGCAGCGTCGCGGCCCGCAGGTATTCCACCAGCTCGGTGTAGGCGATCTCGCTGTCCTCGTCGCTCTCCGCGTCTGTATCAATGCGGGCGATCTCGGTCAGATCGTTCACCACTTCGTTGGCCTCGCGGGGCAGCTCGGCGGGGTCGTGACCGCCCGCCATTCCCAGCCCGAACAAAAACCCCTCGCACCAGCGCCCGAGCGCCGTCGCCCGCTCCGGCAGATCGGCCTCGTCATCAGGCAGCAGGGGTTCAAACTCGAGACTGTCGTTCTCAAGTCGATCACGGGTGTCGTGGTAGAGCTGAGTCAGGGCCTCGAGCACCTCGCGGGCGGGCTCACCCTTGGGCGAGAGCCCCTCCAGGACCTGGGCGATCCAGCGGGCGGCCTCCGGCTCGTTGGGGCTGCAGAAAAGCCCGCAGAGCATGCCCTGGGCTTCGGCCGCTGAAACATTGGCATCGACCGCCGCCAGGGCCGCGGTGAGTTCGGTGTAGCGTTCAGGATCGTTCATGGGCATATTCTAGCATTCGTGCTAGGCTCCAGAGCATTCGACGGGGGCGCTTCAAGTGGTTGATTCGGTTACTGAACAGGTCATTCAGCTCGAGCAGCGGGTCGATCGGCTCATGCGGCTGTGCGATCAGTTGCGCGATGAAAACCGGGTATTGCTTAACGCCCAGGAATCACTGAATGCCGAGCGGGCCGCGCTACTCGATAAGAACGAGACCGCGCGGGCGCGGCTAGAGGCAATGATCAGCCGTCTGAAAGCCCTGGAGCAGAGCTGATGAGTGAGCCTGTCAAAGTCCACATCCTCGATCGCGAATTCATGGTGGCAGCGCCACCCGAAGAACGTGATGGCCTGCTCGCCTCGGCCCGGCAGCTCGATGCGCGTATGCGGGAAATCCGGGATGCCGGCAAGATCGTGGGCATTGATCGCATCGCCATCATGGCCGCGCTCAACCTGACCCACGAACTCCTCGAGGCGCAGCAAACCGTGGCGGGCAGTGGTGAGGTGCAGGGTCGGCTTGAGCAACTGGATCAGACCATCAGCGACTATCTCGACAGTGTCGACATCCCCGCAGAATTGCGGCGCTGATCACAGCCCGCCTGCGAAAGCGCTGGACGTGTCACGGTGCGGTATGCAGACTGTTCTAAGGTTACCTGCGGCGTTCGATGACGGGCATTTTGCATTCTTGACCCTACAATCATGCGCCTCAGGGGAGACGTTGGTAGTGGTGCTGGTGTGCACGTCCGCCTCTGGCGGAAAGCCTAAGGCATCACTCGCCCTCCCCGACCTGAACCAGAGGGTTCAAGGGCGTTGTCCGAACGGCGCTGTGGGTAACCGCTATTCATTCGCTCTGTCATGACGCGCGAACCGCGCGATCCCGCCACGGCCGCCCACAAACAAGCCCTGCGTCAGTCGCTGCGGGCCGCCCGCCGAGCTGTGCGCGGCCGTGCGGCAGCGCAGGCCGCCGCCGCTCTCACCTGGCGTGTTCAACACCTGCCTATCTGGCAACGCGCGCGCGTGGTGGGCCTGTTCCTCTCCGGCGATGGCGAGATCGAGACAACCGCGCTCATTCACGCCGCCCATCAGGCAGGCAAGCACGTCGCCCTGCCGGTTATCCGGCCACCGCGGGGTCAGCGTGGACGGCGGGCCGTCCTTCAGCAGGGGGCGTTGGTGTTTCGTGACTACCAACCCGGCGATGCCCTCCGTCCGGGGTGGCTTGGCATTCCCGAACCCATCCGGACACACCGGCGGGTCATTCCACTCAATACACTCGATCTGCTGTTGATGCCACTGGTCGGGTTCGATGACCAGGGTCATCGCCTGGGCATGGGCGGTGGCTTCTACGACCGCACATTGGCGGCGCGGACCCGGTTTCGCCGCCCGCGTCTGGTGGGCATTGCCCATGCCTGCCAGCAAGTGTCCGCGCTGCCTTCAGAGCCCTGGGATCAGCCGCTTGAGGCCTGTGTCACGGACCAGCGCACGCTCACGTGGTAGGCTGTCTCCCTAATTCAGCGTAGAAACACGGAGTTGGGCGGGGCGATGGCATACTGGCTGATGAAATCCGAACCGGATGTCTACGGGATCGATCATCTGGCCGCCGAGCCTGATGGCGTTGAGCACTGGGATGGCATTCGTAACTATCAGGTCCGGAACATGTTTCGGGACCAGTTCCGCATCGGCGACCAGGCGTTTTTCTATCACTCCAACACCAAGGTGCCGGGCATTGTTGGGGTCATGGAGGTCGTCAGTGAGGCCTATCCCGATCACACCGCCTTCGAACCCGGCAAGTACTACGACCCCAAAAGCGACCCGGACAATCCCCGCTGGCTCATGGTGGATGTCCGCTACCTGCGCCATACCCGCCGGGTGATCACGCTCGCGGAACTCAAAGCCGATCCCGCACTCTCAGATATGGCCCTTGTGCGCCGCGGCAATCGCCTGTCCGTGATGCCGGTCACCAATGACCAATGGGCCCATATTCTCGAGATGGAGAAGCGGGATGCCGAATAAAGACAACACACCGGCGCGCCGCAGTCACCCGCTGAGCGCGCTGATCGACGCCATTCCTTTAACAGCGCTAATCGCCATCCTGGCACTGTGGTGGCTGGGCTGGCCAGGCATTGCCAATAGCGACGGCGAGACCCCACCCCTTGTGCCGGTGACAGCGAGCAGCGCCGCGCAGCTGGAGCGCACCTTCGAGCGTGCCGATTACGGCTGGCCGACACAGCAGGTACCACCCCTCACCTTGCAGGCCTTTCCGGCGGATCTCTCGAGTGTTGATGCGGATTTGCGTAAGTCGCTGTTCTTTCGTTCTGTATTGCCCATCGTGCTCGCTGAAAATGAGCGGATCCGTGATCAGCGCCAGCAGCTTTTCCAGGCCTTAGGCGAGGGGCTACCAGCCCAGCGGCGCATCAACATCATCAGCGATCTGGCCGAGGAATATGGCGTTGAGGGCGAGCCACTCGAGCCAGCAACCTGGCAGGCGCTAAAAAAACGGGTGAACACCGTGCCCGTGGCGCTGGCGCTGGCGCAGGCTGCCAAGGAGAGCGGCTGGGGAACGTCCCGGTTCGCCCTCGAAGGCAACAACCTCTTTGGTGAGTGGACGTGGAAAGCGCGACTCGGGCTCGTTCCCGAAGACCGGGCCGAGGGAGCGAGCCATTATGTCCGGGTCTTCGATAACCTGCGTCATTCCGTGCGCAGTTACCTGAACAACCTGAACAGTCATGATGCCTATGGCCAGTTCCGCACGTTGCGAGCACAGGCTGGCGATTCCGGACAAGCGATGTCACCCGAGCTGATGACCGCCGGGCTCGAGAACTATTCAGAGCGGGGCTGGGCTTATGTCGAGGACATCCGCTTGATGATCCAGAGCGAACGGCTTACCGAGGTGGCCGCTGGCGCGGAGTTGACGCTCGATCCCTCGCAGGTCGCGCTGCGCTGAGCCGCTCGGCAAACGATGCTTAGGCAAGCGGCTTGATGAACACCTTCGAGCCGCGAGCCAGGTTGTAGAAGGACTGGCGTGAGACGGGCAGGTCATCCACCGTCCCGGGCTCAAACCCCTGCTCCTGAAACCAGTGTGCCGTGCGGGTTGTGAGGACGCAGAGGGTCTGATGGCCCGCTGCCTGAGCCGTCTGCTCGAGGCGCTGCAGCAGCGTCGCGCCACGATGCCCGCCGCGATAATCCGGATGGACCACCAGGCAGGCCAATTCCGCGACGCTGCTGTCCGGGATGGAATGCAAAGCCGCGCAACCAACGACCGTGCCCTCGCGATCCATCACCATGAAATCCTCGATCTGATTCTCGAGCCGTTCGCGAGTGCGCTCGACCAACGTGCCGTCGCGCTCGAGCGGCGCAATCAATGACAGGATCCCGCCGATGTCATCCACCCGGGCGGTACGCAGTTGCTCGAATACCCGCGGCGCAACCAGCGTGCCGATGCCATCCCGGGTGAAGAGCTCACCCAGGATGGCCTCGTCCTCGCCGCGCGGCAGCAGGTGCGCCCGCGGCACACCACTGCGGCACGCCTCCACTGCCCGCTCAAGCTGATCAGCCACCGGCGGGCGCTCTGTCTCGACGCCCGCAAGCCAGGCCGTGGCCTCCTCAATGGTGAGCTCGGCGATAAGGGCTTTGTGGGTGTCCATTACCCCTTCGCCCTCGTGCAGCATAATGAGCTTGTCGGCCTGAAGCGCCCGGGCGACGGCAACCGCCACATCTTCAGCGTACAAATTGAACTGCTCACCGGTAGGAGAGACGCCGAGCGGACTCACCTGAGCAATGGCGCCCTCATCCAATCGTGCCACGATGGCCTCAGCGTCTACCCGCCGAACCTCTCCGGTGTGCTGGTAGTCAACCCCGTCACGGACACCCAACGGTCGGGCGGTGACAAAGTTGCCGGAGGCGAGCTGCAGGCGCAAACCGGCCATCGGGGAGTTGGCAAGGCCCATGGAGAACAGCGCCTCGAGCTCGAGGCGCACGCACCCCACCGCATCCTGGACGCAGCGCAGTGCCTCGCCATCGGTCACTCGCAGGCCGTTTACGTAGCGGATCTCTGCGCCACGCTCATGGAGGCGCTGCTCGATCTGCGGACGGGCACCTGGCACAAGGACAAGGCGCACGCCAAGCCCACTCAACAGCGCCAGATCGTGGATCAGCCCAGCCCGCGTCTCACCAGAGAGCGCCTCGCCTCCGAAACTGACCACAAAGGTCTTGTCACGGTGCGCGTGAATGTAGGGGGTACTGTGCCGAAACCATTGCACGAGTCGGGTGAGTTCGTCGCTCATCAGAAAGCCTACAGGTCGCCCCAACTACCGCCACGCCGGCGCCAGCGAATACGCGTGAGCCCGATGCCAAGCAACATGCCCGCGACGATCACGCCTGCACCGGCAATGAACCAGTCACGCCGGCCGCGATCGGTGATGCGCTCATTTTCTCGGCCGAGGTCCTGAACTTGGCGCTCCAAATCAACAACTTCCTTACGCAGAGCCTGGTTCTCATCAGCGAGCTCCAGGCCCTCGCCGGCCTCCTGCAAACGCTGTCGCATGCGCGTGTTGACCTCATCGAGCTCAGCGCGCGTAGCGCGGAGTTCCTCAAGCCGGGTCTTGGCGTCATCAAGGGCCTCGCTCAGCTCGCGATTCTCCTGGCGGAGCGCCGCAGCTTCTTCAGTGGCCGCGGCCAATTGCTCCGCCGCACCGGGCTCTGATTGCAGGTAGACATTCCGCACCCACCCCTCATCGCCGAAAGCACGCACCCGCGTCCAGGTTTCGCTGCGCTCCAGGACTTCCAGCTCCGAACCGGAGCGCAGCAACCGGACAATCCGATAATCGTTCCCCTGGCCACTGCGCAACGTGATCTCAAGCTCATCCGTGACGTAGGCCGTGGTCTGCGCGGACGCGAGGTTTTGGACACCCACACTTCCGATCACCCCGGCCAATAAAACGGCCCCAACCGCGCCTGCTAAACGCTGCACCAATGAACTCCCTGAATAACAACCACTTTCGCGCTATTTCGGCAGTCTAGCGGAAGCCCCTGATTGTGGACACCCACGTTTCGAAGAAACCGCAGTCCAAGGCAAACCGTGGGTGTCCAGTCTCTCAGGATTGCTGCAGAATGCCGGCCATGTTGCGTTATCCGGACATTGACCCGATCGCTCTCTCACTCGGTCCACTGGATATTTACTGGTACGGGGTGATGTATGGCGTGGGCTTCGGGCTCGCCTGGTGGCTCGGCCGGTTGCGGGCACGGCGTGCCGATACGCCCATCGCTGCGGTGCAAATGGACGACCTTCTGCTCTATGGCGCCATCGGCGTCATTGTCGGCGGCCGGATGGGTTATGCGCTTTTCTACAGCGAGGGACAGCTACTCGCTGATCCGCTGTCGATCCTGCGCGTCTGGGAAGGGGGCATGGCATTCCATGGGGGTTTGTTGGGCGTCATTCTGGCCATGTGGCTCTACGCCAAACGCCATCAAATCCGCCCGTTAGCGCTCGGCGACTTCATCGCCCCGCTGATCCCGCCAGGGCTTGCCGCCGGGCGGTTGGGCAACTTCATCAACGGTGAGCTCTGGGGTGCGCCCACACAACTGCCCTGGGGCATGGTCTTCCCGCCGCTGGGGCCAGAGCCGCGCCATCCCTCACAGCTCTATCAGCTGGCGCTGGAAGGCGTTGTCCTTTTTGTCGTGGTCTGGTGGTTTTCACGTCGGCCCCGGCCGGCGGGTGCCGTTACCGGGCTGTTCCTCACAGGCTATGGCGTAGCCCGCTTCCTGGTGGAGTTCGTACGTCTCCCAGACCCCCACATCGGCTACTTGGCGGGGGGCTGGCTCACCATGGGTCAGGCGCTCTCCGCCCCGATGATCATCGCGGGCGCCATCCTCATGACCTGGGCCCTGCGCCGACCGACAGCCTAACGCGACAACCGAGCCAGACCAGCGCCAGTACAGGACACCCACCAACAGATCGGATAGGATTCGTGGGTGTCCAGTATTGGGCATCCATGTTTCTTTCAAAACTGACCAATCATCGACTTCAGGAACCCGACGCGACCATGCGCCAGTATCTCGAGCTTCTGCAGCATGTCCGCCATCACGGCGTAGAGAAATCCGACCGCACCGGCACCGGCACGCTTTCGACCTTTGGCTGGCAGATGCGTTTTGATCTGGCCGAGGGCTTCCCGGTGGTAACCACCAAGAAGCTGCATCTACGCTCGATCATTCACGAGCTGCTTTGGTTCCTCGCTGGCGATAGCAACATCCGTTATCTCAAGGACAACGGCGTGCGCATCTGGGACGAATGGGCCGATGAGAACGGCGATCTCGGACCCATTTACGGGGTGCAATGGCGCTCATGGCCCACACCCAACGGCGGTCATATCGATCAGATCAGCCAGGTGCTTGAGCAGATCCGTACTCGACCAGATTCTCGGCGGCACATCGTGACCGCCTGGAATCCGGCGGACATCGACCGCATGGGCTTGCCGCCCTGCCATGTGATGTTTCAGTTCTACGTGGCCGACGGAAAACTCTCCTGCCAGCTCTATCAGCGTAGCGCCGATATTTTCCTGGGTGTCCCGTTTAACATCGCCTCCTATGCATTGCTGACGCATATGGTCGCGCAAGTCACTGGCCTTGCACCCGGGCACTTCATCCACACGCTCGGCGATGCGCATCTGTACCTCAACCATCTCGAGCAGGCGGACACCCAACTCGCGCGCGAGCCACTGGCCTTGCCCGAGCTCTCCCTCAATCCAGCGGTGGACGACCTGTTCGCCTTCCGGTTTGAGGACATTACCCTGACCGGGTATGAGGCCCATCCGCACATCGCCGCCCCCGTGGCGGTCTGAACTCTAGGCAAAGGAGCGGTTATGGACACCCACAAACCCCGCATCACCTTCGTGGTGGCGATGGCGGATAACCGAGTGATCGGGCGGGATAACGATTTGCCGTGGCGGCTACCGGATGACATGCGCCATTTCGTGGCGCTCACTCGGGGCAAGCCTATTGTGATGGGTCGCAAGAATTACGCGTCGATCGGCCGGCCCTTGCCGAAGCGGCTCAACATTGTGATGACGCGGGATCCGAACTGGCAGGCCGAGGGCTGCGAGGTGGTGCACAGCGCGGAGGCCGCGCTGGCGGCGGCCGGCGATGCTGAAGAGATTGCCATTATTGGCGGGGCGGATATCTACCGGGCGTTCTTACCCATGGCGGATCGCATCGAGCTCACCCGCGTGCGCACGGAAATCGCCGGCGATACGTTTTTTCCGGTTTTCGAGGGACCCGCGTGGCGCTGCACGCAGACAACCCATCACCCGGCGGACGCCGAGCATGCCTATGCCATGGATTTTGAGACCTGGGAGCGCCAGCCAAGCGCTAACTAGCGCTTCATCGCCTGGAAGAACTCGTTGTTCGTCTTCGTATCCTTGAGCTTGTCGAGCAAGAACTCGATGGCCGCCAGTTCGTCCATTGGATGCAACAGCTTGCGCAGGATCCAGACTTTCTGGAGCTCATCCGGCGTCATCAATAGCTCCTCCCGGCGCGTGCCCGAGCGATTGATGTTCATGGCGGGATAGATCCGCTTCTCCGCCACCCGGCGATCGAGATGGACCTCCATGTTGCCGGTGCCCTTGAACTCCTCGTAGATCACGTCATCCATCCGCGAGCCAGTCTCGACCAGCGACGTCGCAATGATCGTGAGGCTGCCGCCTTCCTCGATGTTCCGCGCGGCGCCAAAGAAGCGCTTCGGCCGATGCAGGGCATTGGCGTCCACACCGCCGGTGAGCACCTTGCCGGAGCTCGGCACAACGGTGTTGTAGGCCCGCGCGAGCCGGGTGATCGAGTCGAGCATGATCACGACGTCGCGCTTGTGCTCCACCAGCCGTTTGGCCTTTTCGATCACCATCTCGGCCACCTGGACATGGCGGTTGGCCGGCTCATCGAAGGTGGATGAAACCACCTCGCCGCGCACCGTTCGCTCCATCTCCGTGACCTCCTCCGGGCGCTCGTCGATGAGCAGCACGATGACGTAGGTCTCGGGGTTATTGGCGGTAATGGACTGGGCAATGTTCTGCAGCAGCATCGTCTTACCGGCTTTGGGTGGCGAGACGATCAGCGCGCGCTGGCCTTTGCCGATGGGGGCGGAGAGATCGATCACCCGGGCGGTGAGATCCTCGGTGGAGCCGTTACCGCGTTCCAGCGTCAGCCGCTCTTTCGGGAATAGCGGCGTGAGGTTCTCGAAAAGGACCTTGTGCTTGGCCGCTTCCGGTGCCTCGTAGTTGATCTCATCCACCTTGAGCAGGGCGAAGTAGCGCTCGCTCTCTTTGGGTGGCCGAATCTTGCCAGAGATCGTATCACCCGTGCGCAGGCTGAAGCGGCGGATCTGACTGGGCGAGACGTAGATGTCGTCGGGCCCGGCCATGTAGGAGCTGGTCGCTGAGCGCAGAAAGCCAAAGCCATCCTGCAGGATCTCGAGAACGCCATCGCCCCAGATGTCCTCGCCTTTTTTGGCGTGGGCCTTGAGTAGCGCAAAGATCACATCCTGCTTGCGCGAGCGGGCCATGTTCTCGATACCGAGGGACTGCGCGAGCTCGACAAGCTCGGCGGCGGGTTTTTGCTTGAGTTCGGTGAGGTTCATTATCGCTTTTGGGCCGCCCGACGAGACGGCCTTGACTCTGGTGGGATAGGGGAATGCCCCGGGATGGTTTTTCTACAGGTTACTGTCGAGGAACGCAGACAACTGCGCCTTGGACAGGGCACCAACTTTGGTGGCCTCAACGCTGCCGTTCTTGAACAGCATGAGCGTGGGAATTCCACGAATGCCAAACTTGGGCGGCGTTTCGGGATTCTCGTCAATATTCAGCTTGGCGATCTTGAGCTGACCTTCATAGCTGCCGGCCACCTCTTCGAGGATCGGCGCAATCATTTTGCAAGGCCCGCACCACTCGGCCCAATAGTCCACCAGGACGGGCTGATCGGCATTGAGTACTTCTGAATCGAAATCGGCGTCGGAGACGTGGACGATATTGTCGCTCACGAAGAAAACCTCCAGGAAACGTGCATGTTGATTAATCGAAATTGATGGGTTGCGCTGATCGGCCGCGCAGCCTGAACTTGAAATGGGGCTAACTGGGGGATGCGCCCTTTCGGGCACGATGGGCGGAGAGTAGCCCTCGGCTTTGAGCATGTCAACTGAATCCGATGACCGGTATATTACGGCTTTTCATTAAAAGGCCGAAGGGCCGCTGGCGGGAAGATTGCACACATCATGGACGAAACGCTGGACACACTCGCTGAAGCAGCCGTCAAAATAGCCGAAGCGGCCGGTCGCGAGATTCTCTCCATCTACGCCGCGGATTTTGATGTTGAAACGAAAGCTGACGACTCGCCATTGACCGCAGCAGATCGTGCCGCGCACACACGCATCAACGACGCGCTGACATCAAAAACCCCCGACATCCCGGTTATATCCGAAGAAGGCGGCATCCCCGATGCCGACATCCGGCGCCAGTGGACGCGCTACTGGTTGGTCGATCCCCTCGATGGCACCCGCGAATTCGTCAAACGCAATGGCGAATTCACCGTCAACATCGCCCTGATCGACCATGGCCGCCCCGTGATTGGCGTTGTCCACGCGCCGGTGCTCTCGCGCACGTATGTGGGTGTCCAGTCTTTGCAAAGCGCGAGGGCCGAGCGGCGGGATACCAACGGAACCACGCCGCTGGCGACGCGGGCGGTCCCTGACGGTGCTCCCATGACGCTGGTGGTGAGCCGCTCCCATCGCAGCCCCGCCGTGGATGCCCTGGTCGAGCGCCTCCCCGACTACGAAACGACCTCCATGGGCAGTTCGCTCAAGTTCTGTCTGGTGGCTGAGGGCAGCGCAGACGCGTATCCGCGTTTCGGGCCGACATCGGAATGGGATAGTGGCGCGGCGCAGTGCATCGTCGAAGCGGCGGGTGGCGCCGTTATCCGCACCGATGGCTCACCGCTTCGCTACAACACCAAGGCCTCCACGCTGAACCCGGATTTTCTCGCCCTGGGTGATCCGAACTGGCCTTGGGCCGAGCATCTCGCCGGGTTTCCCCTCGAAGAGCGCTGAGGCTCGGCTGGCGGCCAAAAACCGCTTCACTTCATCAGGACATACTCCCCGGGCGCATCGGCGGTCGGGACATACCCAGCCTCGGGCGCTCCCATCGCTGGCGGTGCGACGGGCTCGCTCGAGCGATCGGCGAGCCACTGTTGCCAGGCTGGCCACCAGGAACCTTCGTGGGTGTCCAGTTCCTGCTCAAAGCGCTCCGCGGGATAGGCGGTGCCCAGTGGCTCGAAGTCGGCGATCTGGTAGTGGCGACGTGGGTGTCCAGGCTCGCTGACGATGCCGGCGTTGTGGCCGCCTCGGGTCAGCAGGAAGGTCACTGGCGTGCGGGCGAGGCGCACGATTTTGTAGACCGACCGCCACGGCGCGATATGGTCTTTCTGGGTGGCCACCGAAAAAATCGGTGCATTGATGTCGCCGACGGCGACGGGGTGGCCATCGATAACGTAGCGCCCCTCCACCAGATCGTTGTGCAGGAACAGATCACGCAGGTACTCGCTGTGCATGCGGTACGGCAGGCGGGTGGCATCCGCGTTCCAGGCCATTAAATCGAACAGGCCCTCGCGCTCGCCCATCAGGTAGTGGCGTACAAGCCGTGACCAGACAAGATCCTGAGAGCGCAGGAGCTGGAACGCGCCGGCCATCTCGTCACGCCCCAGATAGCCCCGCGCCCACATGACATCTTCCAGGAAGGAGACCTGCGACTCGTCAATAAACAGGTCCAGTTCACCCGGCTCGGTGAAATCCGTCTGCGCGGCAAGCATTGAGATCGTGGCAAAACTGTCATCGCCCTCTCGGGCCATGGCCGCTGCCGCCAGCGTCAGCAGCGTCCCGCCCAGGCAATAGCCCACGCCGTGGACCTTCTGATCAGGCACGATGGTTTTCACCGCGCTCAGCGCGTCATTGACACCCAGGCGCCGGTAATCGGCCATGCCGCGCTCCCGATCCGCTGGCCCCGGGTTTTTCCACGACACCATGAACACGGTGTGGCCCTGGCCCACGAGGTACTCGACCAGGGACCGGCCCGGACGCAGATCAAGGATGTAGTACTTCATGATCCACGCCGGAACAATCAGCACCGGTTCCGGGTGCACTGTCTCAGTCGTGGGGGAGTACTGGATGAGTTCCATTAGTGCATTGCGGTGGACGACCTTGCCGGGCGTGAGCGCCAGGTCTTCACCGACCTGAAAGGCCTCACTGCCTTTTTCGGGATGACCACCGACTTCGCGCTCAAGATCCTCGACCGCGTTCGATGCCCCACGAACCAGGTTCCAACCATTCTCCTGCAAGGTGCGCTCGAGGACTTCGGGGTTCGTGGGCAGAAAGTTCGATGGCGAGAACACATCCAGCATTTGCCGGACGCTGAAGTTCACGACCTCTTCATGATGCGGATCAACGCCGGGTACGCCGGTCGTCGCCACATGCCACCACTGCTGCTGGAGCAAAAAGCCCTGATGGATGAGCGAAAAGGGCCACTGCTGCCAGGCCGCTGCGTCAAACCGCTGGTCATCGGCGAGGGGTTCGATGCAGCGGCCCTGGTCGTCACCACTCAGGCAATGCCCGGCGTAACCCGCCAGCCGCAGACTTTTGCGCATCGCCTTCTCGGCCAGGGCCGTCTGGCGACCCGGATTGGTGGCCAAATGCGCTGCCCAGTCGAAAAACGCCAGCTGCAGCGCGGTGGGTGACATCCCGCCCGTCAGCCGACCCATGCCGGCGTGGAGCAGCCGGTCAAACGGTGTGTCCTCGCTGACCTGCTCTGCGAATGCGTGCTGGACGCGCGTCATATGGCCTCCTGGAAAGTGGGTGTCCTGTCTTGTCGGATGGTGTCATCCGGCACAGGTTCCAGAGACGGTGCGCGTTATCCCTCCCGCAGCAGGCGCATGGGGGAGACCCGGTAGTAGCGACGCGCGCCCAGCGATCCGGCCGCCCAGACGGTCAGCAACCCAACCAGCGCACCGATCACAAGGGTCAGCGGCCGGAAGGGGTAATCGAGACTGAACAGGACTTCGGCGATCACCACGCCCGCCCCCGTTGCGGTCAGGCCGGCCAGGCCGCCAGCAATGGCACCGATGATCCAGAACTCCAGGCGCGCCATGCGTCGAATGCGCGCGCCACTCGCCCCCAGCGCCCGAAGGACCGCGCTCTCGAAGCGGCGCTCCTCGCCCGTGATCTGCAATGCCGCCAATAGCACGAGAACGCCGGCCGCCAGCGTCAGCAATGCCATCAACTCCACCACGGACGATCCCTGATCGATAATCGTCCGCACAATGCGCAGCACACTGGTGACATCAATGGGCGTGACACTCGGGTAGGCGCGAATAAGATCGGTCAGCACCGCCCGGTCCGCATCGGCCAGGTAAAAACTGGTCAGCCAGGTGCGTGGCAGCTCATCAAACGTCCCCGGCGAGGCCAGGACGAAGAAGTTGACGTTAAAGCTCTCCCAGCGCACGTCCCGCAGGCTCGTCACCTCAGCGGTGACCTGATTACCGCCTGAGGAAAACGTCAGCGTGTCGCCGAGCTCAATGCCGATCTCATCAGCAAAGTCGGTCTCGACCGAGAGCTGCGGTGGGACATCGGCACCGTCCCCCCACCACTCGCCGGCGATGATCCGGTTGTCATCCTGCAGGGTGGATGCCCAGGACAGGTTGAACTCCCGCTGCGCCAGACGCCGGGCCTGTGGGCTGTCATAGTCCTCCGCAGCGACGCGCTCGCCATCCAGTTCGGTCATCCGCGCCCGGACCATGGGATAGAACGTGGTGTCGATATCCGCCTCAGTGAGGGTATTGCGCACCCCGTCCACTTCATCGGACTGGATGTTGATCAGGAACTGATTCGGGGCATCCGGCGGGATCTCCGCTTCCCAGGCGGTGAGCAGGTCATTGCGCACCACGGCCAGCAAAAAGAGGCTCATGAGTCCCACGCCCACCGCCACGATCTGGATGATCGCGGTGACTGGCCGGCGGGTGAAGCCGGTCAACCAGAGCAGGCGCGATTGCCCACCCCGGCGAGACCAGGCCCGGGCGCCGTACACCACGGCGGCGGCCACCCCGGCAAGCACCGCCAGTGTGCCGGCGACGGCACCAAACACACTCAGCGTGACCCGCACATCACCCGCTTGCCAGGCCATTAAGCCAAGGATGACCACCGCTGCCATCAGCAATGGCGTGCCCGCCCGCAACAGCCCGCTCCCCAGGTCCTGGCGCAATACGCGCATGGGTGGCGCATCGCGCAAGCGAACCACGGTTGGCAGCGCAAAACCGAGCAGGGCGGCGCCAGCCGTCAACCAGCCAGTGGCAAGGGGTTGCCAGCTGGGCGGAGGTAGCTCGGTGTCGAGCAATTCCGCCACCAAGGCGAGCATGCCCAGATGCAGCCCATAGCCCAGCGCAGCGCCAATGGCGCCAGCGAAAAGGCCCAGCCAGACGAGCTTGCCCATGAAAAGCCGCAGCACCTGGGCTCGGGTTGCGCCAATGGCCCGCATGACGGCCACGCCCGTGAGCTGGCGCTCAGCGTAATGACGCACGGTGAGCAGCACCGCCACGCCCGCCACAATGACCGTCAAAAGCGCCGCCAGACCAAGAAACCGTTTGGCTTGGCCGATAATCTCGCTCGCGCCGCGGCCCTGCTCACCCGGGGTCTCGATCTCAACGGCGTTGCCATGCTCGGCGACCAACGCGTCAGTGAATGACTGGATGGCCGCACGCGGGCCGGCAAGCAGTAGCTTATGCCGGGCGCGGCTGCCCTCACCCAGCAGCTCGGTGGATTCCAGATCGGCCCGGTTGAACATCACCCGCGGTGCGAAACTGCCAAAGCCCTGACCACGATCCGGCTCAAAACTGATCAGCCGATCCACTTCAACCTCGGCGGATCCAAGCGCTAGGGTGTCCCCGATCTCGAGATTCAGCAGCCCAAGCAGGCGCGACTCAACCCAGGCGGTGCCGGGTTCGGGCACCCCCCCGGGGTCAGTCTCCGCTGCACCAGGCGCTGATTTGACCAACAATTCACCGCGCAGGGGATAGCCTTCGTCAACGGCTTTGGCCGACACCAGGCGGTTGTCGGTTTCGGCCACCACCACCGTGGGGAAGGTCACGATCAACGCCGTCTCAAGCCCCGCGGCCTCAGCCCGTTCACGCCACGCCGATGGAATGGGCTCTGGCGATTCCACCGCGCGGTCGGCGGCGAGCAAATCGGCGGCACGGGACTCCGTCGCGCCCGCCACGCGGTCGGCCAGCCAGGCCACGCCCGTGACGGCGGCCACCGCAACGATCACCGCCAGGGCGAGCAGGCGCAGTTCGCCCCCCCGCCAGTCGCGGTAGAGCAGGCGCAGTGAGAGCATCAGGCAGCGTCCTTCGAAAGCCGCCCATCGCGCAGATAGCGAATGTGGGCACAGCGCGAAGCCACCGCATGGTCGTGCGTCACCAGGATCAGCGTGGTGCCGTGGTCGCGGTTGAGTTCAAAGAGTAGATCCACAATCTGCTCGCCCGTGCGGTGATCCAGGTTGCCGGTGGGCTCATCAGCGAAGAGGATTTGTGGCTCGCTGATAAAGGCTCGGGCGAGCGCCACGCGCTGCTGCTCGCCACCAGAGAGCTGGGCCGGGTAGTGCGCCACGCGGTCAGCGAGGCCCACTCGGCGCAGGGCCTCAACCGCTCGACTGCGGGCGTCGGCAGCGCCTGCGAGCTCGGCAGGGAGCATCACGTTCTCCAGCGCGGTCAAACCCGGGAGCAAGTGAAAGGCTTGGAACACAAAGCCGACACGGCCGGCCCGCAACGCCGCACGCTCGTCCTCATCGAGCGTGGTCAAATCGTGGGTGTCCATGATCACTGTCCCGGCGGTGGGCAAATCGAGGCCGGCGAGCAGGCCGAGCAGGGTGGACTTGCCCGAGCCCGAGGTCCCGAGAATGGCCAGAGAGTCACCCGCCTGGATGCTAAGATCGAGGTTCTCGAACAGGCTGATCCGGCCCTCAGGGGCATCAAATCGCATCGCAAGGGCGCGTGTCTCAAGGATCGCCGCCTCACTGGAGGATGAATCGTTCATGGAATCCCTCTTTGCATCGGAATGTGCCGGCCTGCGCCGCCGTCTCCTGGCCTTTTGTCTGATCGCGTTGTTGTGCGGATCGGGTGCAGCCGCAGCCAGCGCCTCATCACCCACCGTCGTGGTCCTCGGCGACAGCCTCTCGGCGGCCTACAACATGGCCACCGACGACGGCTGGGTCGCTCTCCTCTCGGAGCGCCTGGACGATGACGCCACCGTCATCAACGCCGCCATCAGCGGCGAAACCACCGCTGGCGCGGTCTCACGCCTGCCCGCATTACTGGACACCCACCAACCGGATGTCGTGATCATTGCGCTCGGGGGTAACGACGGGCTGCGGGGTTACTCCCTCGGCGATGTCCGGGCCAATCTGGTGGATATGATAACCGCTTCACACACCGCCGGCGCGGCGGTTGTGCTCGCGGGCGTGCGGCTGCCCTCCAATTATGGCAGCGCATTCATCGAACGGTTCCTGGGTGTTTATGAAGACGTGGCCAAGGAATACGACGTTGCCTTTGTGCCGCGCATTCTGGACGGGGTCGCCGAAGATGAAACGCTGATGCAGGCCGACGGCATTCATCCCAACGAAGCGGCGCAGCCACGGATCCTCGAGAACATTTGGACGGCGCTGCGACCGCTCCTCGAAGGGGGCGGCGCTACCGCCGAGCGAGACTGACACCCGACGGATCAGCCCGCGCGCACCGGCCCCTCGGCGATGGCCCCTTGTAACGCCTCGGGTAGGCGGACTGCCATGGTCATGGGCAAATGATCGGACAGCGGTGCGTCGAGCACCTCTGCGGAATCTACGGTGAGGCTGGGTGAAACCAGGATGTGATCAATGTTCCGGGCCGGTCGCCAGCTGGGGTATGTCGGCAGATCATGCAGCGGCTCGCGTAGGCCTGTCTCGGCGCAGAGAAAGGCCAGCTCGGGGCTGCGGGAATGGCAATTGAGATCTCCCATCACGATCACATGATCACTGTCGGCGATTTGCTCGGCCACATAGGCGAGCTGATTGAGCCGGGCCCGCTGGCTCAAGGCCAGATGCAAGAGCACCACGACCAACTCGGCCTGCGCAGGGCCAAAGCGCAGCATCAAGGCCCCACGGCCTGGAATGCGGCCGGGTAGACGATGTTCGATCACGGCTCGGGCCTGCAACCGGCTCAGCAGGCCATTACTGTGCTGCGCCAGCCGACCGAGCGGGCGATTGGTCTGGTGATACCAGTGCGGGAAGGCCGCGGTCTCGGCAAGAAATGCAGTCTGGTCGACAAACCCACTGCGCAGGCTACCGGCATCAAGCTCCTGCAGGCCCACCAGATCAAAGCGACTGATCAACTCGGCGATGCGCCGCAGGTTAGGCACCCGTCCTGCATCCGGCAGCACATGACGCCAGCCCCGAGTGAAGTACTGATGGTAATACCGCGTCTCGATGCCGACCTGGATGTTGAAGCTCATCAACCGCAGCGTGGCAGGGAGCGTCGGCGCCGGGCCCTGTGTCGGGTTCAATGACACCAACTAGCGGCTGGATTCCTCAGCCACGAGCTGCTCAGCCACATCGAGCATGCCCGCCTGGCCACCGGCAGCGCGCACATCGATCAAATAGCGCCCGGCAACACCCACCGCCGGCGTGCCCGGTACGCCATAGGCACTGACCATGCGCTCAGCCCGACGTGCACTGGCATCCACTTCAAAAGACGCTAGCGCATCGAGGACCGCCTGTTCGCTCACCTCGGCAATCTCGGCATAAAACGCCGCCACATCGTCGGCATCACTGAACTGCCGGCCTTGTTCGTGGATCGCCTCGAACGTCGCCGTGTGCGTTGTGCCCAGAATATCCAGCGCCTCAGCAGCGTAGTACGCCCGCGCCAGCAGCGCCCAGCTATCCCGCCCGAACGTCACCGGGGTGTGCACGACATCAATGCGATCACCCATTGACTCAGCCCAGGCCGACAAACGCGGCTCAAAGTCATGACAATGGGGACAGCCGTAGGAGAAGAACTCCCGGACTTCGACCGCCCCGCCCCCAGTGCTCTGCGGGGAATCGAGTTCGCGATACGGCTGATCCTGCGCCAACACGGGCCCCGCAACGCCGCACAGCGCCAGCAGGCCAGCTACCAGAATCCAATTCAGTCGATGCATCAACACACGCCTTCCATTCTTCGATACCTGCACTAGAGTTCACCGTAGGAGTGCAGACCCGACAGGAACATGTTCACACCCAAAAATGCGAACGTCGTGACAAACAATCCGACAATCGCCCACCACGCCATCGGCTTGCCCCGCAGACCTTTGGTGAAACGCAAGTGGAGCCAGGCCGCGTAGTTCAACCACACGATCAGCGCCCAGCTCTCCTTGGGATCCCATGACCAGTAGGCGCCCCACGCCTCGGCGGCCCAGAGTGCACCCAGTACCGTGGCGACCGTAAAAAACGCAAAACCCAGGGCAATGGCGCGATAGCTGACGTCATCGATCTGCTTCAGCGTGGGCAGGCGCTCAGCCCAGGGACTGTCATCGGCCACCCGCGCCCGGATTAGATAGGCCACACCCAGCATGGCGGCGATGGCAAAACAGCCATAACCGATGAAATTGGTGGGGACGTGTATCTTCATCCAGTAGCTGTTGAGCGCGGGCACCAGCGGCTCGATCTGGTAGGCCTGGCGATCAAAGTGATACCAGAGCAAAAACGCGACTGACGCCGAAATGACGAGCAACACGAAAAACCCCATGGACCGGGCCTTGTAGGCCTGCTCGTAATAGAGGTAGATCAGCGCGGTAATCACCGCGAACAGGACAAACACCTCGTAGAGGTTGCTGACCGGGATATAGCCGATGGCCCCGTCATAGAGATGGGTCTCGTGCCAACGGACAAGCAGGCCGATCAGACCCGCCCCCGCCGCTATCCAGGTCAGACGGGAGGCCACCCGCGCCGTGAAGTCATTACCCGATACCAGCGCGACCCCATAGGTCAGCGTTGCCGCCGGGAAAAGCGCGCTCATCCACATGATCGCCGATTGGCTGGAGAGCAAATACTTCAAGAAAAAGTCGGACTGGGCAGCCGCCAACTCGGGGTAACGGGCAATCGCAAACAGGCTCGCCGTGCACACCAGCCCCATGTAGAGCCGTGAGCCATGCCAGTGCCATCCCATGCCGATCATAAAGCCGGCGGTGAAGAAGGTGATCACCACTTCGTAGACGTTCATCGCGTCCCAGAGCACGACGTAAGTCGCGATGGTGGCGACCACCATCAGGGCAGCCCAGACCCAGTCTCCTGGCGTCAGCCGCTGTACCAACGACGGCCGACGCATGGTCCGAAGCATGTCTTCGCGTGAGGCCACCATGGCGCTTATCCTCTGTCGTTCGGGGCGTGCTCGCCGCCCTGGCCCAGATGCTGGTCGACGGTGTCGGCCAGATCCTCGAATTCTTGCTCAAATTGCTCTGGCCGGCGCTGGTTCGCACCCCCCACAAGCAACTGATGCTGCCCGTCCTCTCCTGGCGTAATCATCGCCCAAACCCGACGTTGAGAGACATAAAAGAGCATGAAAATGCCCAAAATCAACAGCCCAGAGCCAGCGTAGACCACATTTTTGCCCGGCGCATGCGTGATCTGCAGCCCGGTGGCCTGACGGTGCTCGAAGTGATCCAGACTGAACAACATCGGCGCGCCGTAATCCGCCGTTGCTGACACGGCATTCATGGCATCTTCAAAAAACGCCCGCTGGTCCGCGTCCGTCCGAACCGCGGCGAGTGCCACGCCGTCGCGCTCCGCCACCACATCGCGGTAGACCTCAAACAGGGTGCGCTGAAGCACCGAGCGGGAGAACGCCAGCAGCATGTCGGGCCGATTCGCTCCCATCACGCGCTCCTCGAGCTGAGCGTTGACCGCGGCGAACCCGCCATCGAGCAACGTGCCCATCATGTCATGGGCCGTACCCGCCACGCGTTGACCCATGTCACGACTGCCCACACCCATCTGCGTGAGTAACGCATCGGCGGCGCGCTGCGCAGCGCGGTCTACCCGGCTGCGGTCATGCAGTGCCTGATGGAAGGCCAAAAAGGTGTCCATCGAGGCCTGTTCGTCAGCGGGGATGTGGAGGTACTGGAAGCGCTCACTGCCACTGGGGCGCATCCCGTGGAGGTAGTACCAGCGCCCGTCAATCTCCACCGGTGCCATGTAGTTATGAAACTCGCGGGCCTGGCCGGCCTCATCGCGCAGCGTGTAGTTAAAGGACGGGCCGATGTTGGTGAATTCATCCCGACTGCCGGTACGCTCCACCGCGCGGGGATCAGTTCGATTCACATTGAAGAGCTGGAAATCCTCGAGCTCGAGCGTTTGCTCCAGGCGTCCAAGCTGTAATTGCAGGTTCTCGAACACCCGAGCGGTAATGTCCATGGTCTGCCCGGAACCATCGAGCGGATGGCCCGACAGGTGCAGCCGCGTCCCCCCGTCGTTAAAGCTCGCCTGGTAGATCGTGTGACCCCGATGGGTCAGCGGATGGTTAACCGAAATCGTCTCGCGGATCGGCTCATCGAGTGTCGGGTCGTGAATCACGAGATCACTCTCGTAGGCGCGCGGCATGCCGTTGGGATAGTGGTCGATTCGAAAGTCCTCAACAAAGATTTCGAACGGCAGCTCCTGGACGACATAGCCATCCCGCACCTGAAGAAAGGCGACGCCACTGTTCGATTCTTCCGGAATCGTCACATTCCCGCGAAACGAGCCGCTCTCCGGCTCAAGCCAGCTACGACCCGGTACCTGAGAAACGGGCAAATCGCGCGTCTCAACCGCGAGATCACCGGTCATCTCGCGAATCTTGAGCATGATGTTGCCATCCACCAGCGCACCAACGGCGATGACCACCACGGCGACATGGGTTAGCACGTAACCCATGCGCGTGGCCCGGCCCTTCATGCCGGCGATGACCGTCGCATCACCCCGGGTCTCGACACGGGTTCGAAAGCCGTGGGCATGGAAGGCGGTTTCGGCGACGGCCGCCATCTGGGCGGGTGCCTCTGCGCACCGCCAGCGGCGATGCTGACTCAGTGCCATTAACGACTGCTCGCGCACATGCGTGCGGTAACGGGTGATTTCCCGCCACACACTGGGCATGTGGCGCGTGACGCAGACACCGGTGGACAGCACGAGAAAGCCCATGATGGCCAGGAACCACCATGCTGAGTAAACGTCGTACAGGTTCAGGGTACGGAAGACCTCGAACCAGAAGGGCCCGAACTGGATCAAATACTCGTTGTAGGCCTGATTCTGAGGGAGCACCGTGCCAATGACCGAGCTGATGCTCACCACGACCAGCAGGCTGATCGCCAGGTTCATCGACCCCAGGAACTCGAGCCATATCGCCCCGAGGCCCTTACGACGCTGCGCGCGGGGCCGGGTCGGAGTGGAAGCTACGCTGGCAGCGGTCTCAGCCATGGTTCCGGTGTCGTGATCACTCTCGGTTAGGGGGTTACCCCGTCAGGGTAACCTGAACACAGCCATTAATCGACCACCATTGAGCAAAGAAATTCTTGCGCAACGTCAACGCAAGGCGTCGGCGTGGCGGGACGGAGACCCGACGCCAGCGCTGACCTATTCGGCGGCGATGTCCTTGGGGTAGAGACCGCGAACGTAGTTGGCGACAGCCTGGATTTCTTCATCCGTGAGGTTTGAGGCGATGTCGTTCATGACACCAGCCTGGCCGTAACCGGCGCGCTCTCCGGAGCGATACAGACCGAGCTGATCCGTGGTGTACTGAACTTTCTGCCCGCTCAGGCGCGGGTAACCGCTGCCGGGCACGCCAAGGCCTGCTGGGCCGTGACAGCTCACGCAGGCCGGCACCCCTTTCTCGGCAATACCGCCCATGTAAATGCTACGCCCCGTAGCGAGCAATTCCTCCGGCGTCTCGCCAACCTCGGGCTCGAGGCCCTCGAAGTAGACCGCAAGATCCGCCATGGTCTGCTTGTCCAATCCAGCGGCCTGCCCCAGCATCAGCGCATTTTCGCGCTCACCGGATTTGTAGTACTGAAGATGCTCATAAATGTAGTCGGCGTGCTGGCCCGCCAGGTTGGGCCACTCCCCATTATTGCTGTTGCCCTTCGCGCCATGGCATGCCGCACAGGCCGCGGCCGATTCCTCGCCACGCATGGGGTCCGCGTTGTCCAGTTGGGCAACAGCGGAGAAGCTGATGAAGCTAAGCAGAATCAGGGCAGCGATCTTGGGGGTCATGTAACAAAACTCTCGAGTACAATCCTGTGATTTATACCAACGGGCCCGTAAGGGGTCAATTTCCGCCGGGGTGCGATTTCATGCCGCTTGACTACCGCCAGGCTCATTTTCTGCTCTCCGCCGCGGAGCCTTCCCAATTACCCGTGGATGAGGGGGCTGAGGTGGCGTTTGCCGGGCGCTCGAACGCCGGTAAATCCAGTGCCCTGAATGCCATCACCGATCAACGTCAACTCGCTCGGGTCAGCAAGACGCCGGGGCGGACTCAGCAGATCAACGTGTTTCCAATCCTGGACACCCACCGATTGATCGACTTACCCGGCTATGGCTACGCAAAGGCGCCAGCGGCGATGCGCACGCACTGGCAAAAGGCCCTGCCGGAGTATCTGGAAAACCGCCGCAGCCTGCGTGGCCTGGTCCTGATCATGGATATCCGCCACCCGCTCGGACCGCTGGATGAGCAGATGGTGGTGTGGGCGGCAGCCGCTGAGTTGCCCGTCCATGTCCTGCTCAACAAGGCCGACAAACTAAGCCGGGGGGCGGCAGGAAATACCCTTCAGGCGGTTCGCCCGAAGGTCATCGCACACTGCCCTGGTAGCAGCGTGCAGCTTTTCTCCGCGCAGACGCGCCAGGGGGTGAGTGATGCACGCACCAAACTCGACGAATGGCTGCTCGGCGGTCTGAAATAAAAAACCCCGAAGGCCATGGGGTGTGGCCTTCGGGGACGATGGACCCGGCCTTGGGGGCGGGGCCGGATCCCATGGCCCGCTAAAAGGGAGGGAATAGCGGGCCGCGCCGGGCACTGGCGCGAATACTGTGACACCACGCTTTTGGGTAGAGTTCAGTGGGCATCGTCCCAATTTTCTCCGACCCCGATTTCCACCTCCAGCGGCACATCCAGCGACGCGGCCTCGGCCATGAAGCCGCGAATCCGTTCAGCGACGTCCTGAACCTGGCTGTCCAGTACTTCGAGCACGAGCTCGTCGTGGACCTGCATAACAAGGGCCGTGCCAGGCGACTCAGCGGTAATCCACGCGTCCACTGCAATCATGGCCCGCTTGATGATGTCGGCTGCGGTACCTTGCATCGGCGCGTTGATCGCGGTGCGTTCGGCATATTGCCGACGCTGATTGTTGCGGCTGTTGATCTCCGGTACGTAAAGGCGACGGCCATCCACGGTTTCCACATAACCCTGCTGGCGCGCGGTTTCGCGAGTCCGGTCCATGAAGGCACGGACACCGGGGTAGCGCTCGAAATACCGATCGACATAACGCTGCGCCTCGCCACGCTCAATATTGAGCTGACGCGCCAGCCCCCAGGCCGACATCCCATAGATCAAGCCGAAATTGATGGCCTTGGCTGCGCGACGCTGATCCGCTGTTACAGCCTCGGCGCTCGTCCCAAAGACCTCGGCCGCCGTCGCGGCGTGGATGTCCTGTCCTTCGGCGAACGCGCGTTTGAGCCCCTCATCACCGGACAGGTGCGCCATGATGCGCAACTCAACCTGGGAGTAGTCTGCCGCCATGAGCCGATGGCCTTCGGCCGGAATGAAAGCGCGGCGAATGCGCCGGCCGGCCGCGCTACGCACCGGGATGTTCTGGAGATTGGGATCGGACGATGACAACCGCCCGGTCGCCGTAATCGCCTGGTGATAAGAGGTGTGCACCCGTCCGGTGTTCGGGTTGATGAGTGTCGGCAACTTGTCCGTGTAGGTCGAGCGCAGCTTCGAGACGCCCCGGTAATCGAGAATTAATTGCGGTAGCTCATGGCCCTGAGCCGCCAATTCCTCAAGCACAGACTCGGCGGTTGAAGGGGCGCCCTTCGGCGTTTTCGAGAGCACTGGCAGGCCCTGACGCTCATAAAGGATCTCCTGAATCTGCTTTGGAGAGCCCAGATTGAATGGCCCGCCCGCCGCCCCATACGCCTGGGCTTCCAGCTGCTGCATGGTCTCGGCGAGTTCCCGGCTCTGGACACCCAACAATTCGGCGTCGACGCGGACGCCCGTGCGTTCGATCCGCGAGAGGACAGGCAGCAGCGGGATCTCAATCGATTCATAAATCGACCGAGGCCCCGCCTGCTCAGCGAGCCGCGGCCAGAGGTGCTCATGGAGACGCAGAGCAACATCGGCATCTTCGGCCGCATAGTCCGTCGCCTCGGCCAGCGCAACCTGATCAAAGGTGATTTGCTTGGCGCCCTTGCCCGCCACTTGCTCATAGCTAATCGGCTGATAGCCAAGGTACTTACTGGCCAGCGTATCCATGTCGTGACGATTCGCCGTGGCGTCCAGGCAGTACGACTCCAGCATCGTGTCATGCACCACGCCGCGCAGCGTAATCCCGTGGTTCGCGAGCACGCTGGTGTCGTACTTGAGGTTTTGGCCCAGTTTGTGGGTGTCCAGTTTCTCGAGCAGCGGGCGCAGACGCTCAAGCGTCGCGTCGCGATCCAACTGCTGCGGCTGATCCGGCCCGGCATGCGCCAGTGGCAAGTAGGCCGCCTCTCCCGATTTAACGGCGAACGAGGCGCCAACAATCCGGGCCTCCATGTAATTCAGGCTGTCAGTCTCGAGATCAAACGCAAACACCTCCGCGGCCTCGAGTCGCGTGATCCACTCATCCAGCGTCGCCTGGTCCTGGATGCAGCTGTAGTGCGCGCTTGGCGCTGCCGGATTGTGGGTGTCCAGTAACTCACCCTCTGAGTGATCAGGGGATGTCTGGGTGTCCACTACCGTTGGATCAACCTCTCGAAGCCAGGCGTTAAAACCAAAGCGACGGAAGAGCTGGGTGAGGGCTTCGAAATCTGGATCGGCGACTTTCAGATCGCCCGGCGTTACCGGGAGCTCGACATCGCAGTGAATCGTGGCGAGCTGGCGGGAGAGATCAAGCGCATCCAGATGTTCTCGGAGGCTCTCTCCAACCTTACCAGCAATCTCATCCGCGCGATCGCGAACCGCGTCGAGGGAGCCATACTGGTTCAGCCATTTCGCCGCCGTTTTCGGACCGACCTTGGGGACGCCCGGAATATTGTCTGAGGTATCCCCAACGAGCGCCAGGTAGTCGATAATGCGCTCTGGTGGAACTCCGAATTTCTCCACCACGGCATCATGGTCCAGCACGGTATTGGACATGGTGTTCAGCAAGGTGACATCGCCATTCACCAGCTGGGCCATGTCCTTGTCGCCGGTGGAAATCACCAGCTCCATGCCGGCCGACCGGCCACGGACCGCCAATGTGCCAATTACATCGTCAGCCTCAACACCGCCGACTTCCACAAGCGGTAACCCCATCGCGATCACGGCCTTTTTTAGCGGCTTGATCTGAGCCGCGAGGTCCTCCGGCATCGATGGGCGATTGGCCTTGTACTCAGCGAACAGCTCATCGCGGAACGTCTTCCCCGGCGCATCGAACACGACCCCCATGTAAATCGGCTCGTAATCGGCCACCAGGCGACGCAGCATGCTGATCACCCCGTATATGGCACCCGTTGGGTCACCCTCTGCGCTCGTGAGGGGCGGAAGTGCATGGTAGGCGCGGTACAAGTAAGACGAGCCGTCCACCAGCAGCAGACGTTTCTCGGAACTGGTCATGAAGCATTCCTCACTACGATCCGGTGAATGATACCCGGGGCAGCGCAGCGTTGGACACCCAGACAGTTGTGGACACCCACATTTCAGCCACGGCCTGGACGCGACGTGCGACGATAATGGACACCCAGAGATTGCGAGACCAATTCAATGAGCGAGAGTAAGTACGACGGGCCGGCTGGGCGGAAGATCGATGACGCGCTGATGACGCGCGAGTCATGGAAGATCTTTCAGATCATGGCCGAGTTCGTGGAGGGGTTTGAGCGGCTCGCCCGGATCAGGCCTTCAGTCAGTGTATTCGGTTCGGCCCGCGTCAGCCCGGATCACCCAGCCTACCAGCGGGCTGAAGAGACGGCCCGACTGCTCTCCGATGCCGGATTTTCGGTCATCAGCGGTGGCGGCCCAGGTGTCATGGAAGCCGCGAACAAGGGAGCCCGCGACGGCAAGTCGCCGAGCGTTGGGCTCAATATCGACTTGCCCCACGAGCAGACAGCCAACCCCTATCAGGAGATCGCGCTTAACTTTGAGCATTTCTTCTCACGCAAGGTGATGTTCGTGAAGTACGCCTCGGCCTATGTCGTGTTCCCCGGCGGATTTGGGACGCTGGACGAGCTTGCGGAGATTCTGACGCTGGTGCAGACGGGCAAAACCCGTCAGATCCCCGTCATCCTGATGGACAGCGCGTATTGGCAAGGCCTGGTGGACTGGCTTGAGCAGCGCATGGTGGCGGCGGGACACATCGATCGTGAGGATCTTGCGCTTTTCACACTACTAGATGAGCCTCAGGCGGCGGTGGACGCCATCTTTGATTACTACGAACACCGGGGCTTTGAGCCGTCTCAGGCGGAACGGGAGGTCCTGCTCGATCTATAATCGACTTCAAACCCGCTCGAGATTGGCGTAGGCCGCCACCAGCCACTTAGCGCCGACCGCGTCAAAGTTGACCTGGATGCGGGCGTTCGGGCCGTTGCCCTCACAATCCAGCACAACGCCCTCACCGAAACGGCTATGCTGCACGCGCTCACCGAGCCCGAATTCCGCCTCTGGCGCCACCGCGCCAGCCATACCCCCCTGACTGGCGGCAACCCCCGGACCCGTCACCGAAAAGCGCGCCCGAACCTCATCCACCAACTCCGGCGGCAGCTCGCGAATAAATCGAGACGCGATCCCGAACTCATCCCGGCCGTGCAGGCGACGGCGCTCGGCATAGGTCATCACCAACTGCTGTCGCGCCCGGGTGATGCCGACGTAGGCCAGCCGGCGCTCTTCCTCAAGTCGACCCGGCTCCTCAACCGACATGCGATGGGGGAAAAGCCCTTCCTCCAGGCCCACGAGGAACACCACCGGAAACTCCAGGCCCTTGGCCGAATGCAGGGTCATGAGCTGGACACAGTCCTCCCAGGCGCCAGCCTGGCCCTCGCCCGCTTCCAGTGCGGCGTGGGACAGGAAGGCAGTCAGTGGATCCATTCCCTCGTCGATCTGCGCATCCTGCTGAAAATTGCGCGCGGCGGTAATCAGCTCATCGAGGTTCTCGAGCTTGTCCTGCGCCCGCTCAGAGCGATCTTTCCCCACATGCGCGCGCAAGCTGCTGCGATCGAGGACCGTCTCAAGCTGATCAGCGAGCGCCATGTCGGCCGTCTCGGCCGCCAGCCGGTCGATCAGACCGAGAAAGGCACCCAGCGCATTCGCGGCGCGCGCGGGCAGGGCGCCGTGGCTTGCAAAGAGGCCTGAGGCAGCTCGCCACAGACTGACGTCCTGCTCCCGCGCCGCCAGCCGGATCGCCTCAAGGGTGCGATTGCCAATCCCCCGCGTCGGCGTATTAATGACGCGCTCGAGGGCCGCGCTGTCATCCCGATTGGCGATCAAGCGCAAATACGCAAGGGCGTCCTTGATTTCCGCGCGCTCGAAGAATCGCAAGCCGCCGTACACGCGATACGGGATGCGCCGGGATAGGAGGGCCTCCTCGAAAGTCCGCGATTGCGCGTTGGATCGGTAGAGAATGGCGACATCGCTTCGGGCGAGTCCCTGGTCATCGATCAGGCTCACGAGCCGTTCGATAACAAAACGCGCCTCATCCTGCTCATTGAACGCGGCATACAACGCGATGGGGTCGCCCTGCTCGCCCTCGGTCCACAGCTTTTTGCCCAGGCGATCGCTGTTCAGCGCAATGAGTGCGTTGGCGGCTTCCAGAATCGTCGAGGTGGACCGGTAGTTCTGCTCCAGTCGCAGCACGCGTGTGTCGCTGTAATCGCTGCGAAAACGCTGCAGGTTCTCAACCCGCGCACCGCGCCAGCCGTAAATGGACTGATCGTCATCACCCACAATGAAGACATCCGCCTCCGGGCCGGCAAGCAGCTTGAGCCACTGATACTGAATGCCATTGGTATCCTGAAACTCGTCGACGAGCACATGGGCAAAGCGACGCCGGTAATGCCCAAGTAACTCGAGATGGTTCTGGAGCATCTCGACCGTGCGCAGCATGAGCTCGGCGAAATCCACCACGCCTGCGCTGCGGCAGGCGGCCTCATAAGCGGCATACACGCGGGCCATCTGACCGGTATAGGGATCATTGCTGTCGAGATCGTCCGGACGCTCACCAGCATCCTTGCGCGCATTGATGAACCCCTGGAGCTGGCGAACGGGCCAACGATTTTCATCGACTTCAAGATCGCGCATCACCCGTTTGACGAGGCGGCGCTGATCTTCGCTGTCGAGGATTTGAAAGCCCTGGGGCAGACCCGCCTCTTTCCAGTGCAAGCGAAGCAGGCGGTGAGACAGGCCATGGAAGGTGCCAACCCACATGCCCGAACCCGAAATGCCCAGCAAACGCTCGATGCGACCGCGCATCTCCGCGGCAGCCTTATTCGTGAACGTCACCGCCAACAGGTTATACGGCGTCGTGCCCTCCACCCGCACCAGCCAAGCCGCACGATGGGTGAGGACGCGCGTCTTGCCGCTGCCAGCGCCCGCCAGGACAAGCGCCCGACCCAGGGGGGCGGCGACGGCTTCACGTTGCGCGTCGTTCAGCGGGTCGATGAGGTCAGAGACATCCATGCGCCGGAGTATATCAGCGGCGCCCTCGGCTACGGGTCACTCAGATGTCTGACCGGTGGCAGGTTCTGGATGAGCTCGGCAAGCGCGCTGATCACCGGTTCACGGGCACAGCCTCGGCGGCGGTAAACCGCCAGTTCACGCACTGGCGGCGCGCCAGCTAAGGGGCGCACAGCAATGTGCTCACGCGCCGCGCTCGCAGGGTCGACAGCCAGCGTGGGAAGCAGCGTCACGCCGGCCCCTGTGGCAACCATCTGTCGCAGCGTCTCAAGGCTCGTCGCCCGAAAATCCTGCTGTTGCTGCGCCCCCACGGTGGAGCAGAAGTCCAGGGCCTGATCCCGCATGCAATGGCCTTCCTCCAGCAAAAGCATGGGAACCGCACCCAGATCGGCTCGCTCAATCGTCGCTTGCGCCGCCAGGGAATGGCCGGCAGGCAGAGCGACCTGGAAAGGTTCCTGAAAAAGCGGCTGCGGAATCAGGGCATCATCAGGAATCGGAGCGCCCATGATCGCGGCATCAAGGCTGCCCTCGCGCAGCCGGTCGATCAGACCGCTGGTTCGCTCCTCATGTAACAGCACTTTAAGGCGCGGATACTCGGCCTGGAGCACGGGAAAAAGATGGGGGATGAGATACGGACCGAGGGTGGGGATGATCCCGAGGCGCAGGTCACCCGCCATCGGATCGCCCGCTGCCCGGGCGACGTCAACAATGTCATCCACCTCATTGAGGACCTGGCGCGCGCGCTCGCTGACCATACGACCAACCGGCGTCACGATGACTTTCTTGCTGGTGCGCTCCACTAATTGGACACCCAGGTATTCCTCCAGTTTTTTGACCTGCGTGCTCAGTGTTGGCTGACTGACAAAGCAGGCCGCCGCCGCCCGACCAAAATGCTGATGGTCAGCGACGGCCACCAGATAGCGCAGATCCCGGAAGTTAATGTTCGTCATGGGTAAAAACGTGGCTGTCCAGTATTGGCTTTAATTTTACCGCGACCCCATGCCTTGACCCAGTACACCGGGTTCCAGTGCTCTTTGGCGTGTCAGCCACTGCCCAGGCACTCCACCAGGTTGCTTGATAGCTTTTCGATCAAGGCCGGGTAAAAGTCGAGACCGGAGGGAATATCGCTGCCAAGGGGATCCAGCACACCCGTTTCCGCCTGAGTCCCATCCAATACCGTTTCCACAAGATCCGGGTTGAACTGAGGCTCGGCAAACACGCAGCGGACGTCATTTGCACGCACCACTTCCCGAATCTCGGCAATCCGCGCAGCGCTTGGATCTGACGCATCACTCAACGCAATCGAGCCAAGGGCCGTTACATCGAAGCGCCGCTCAAAATACTGGTAGGCGTCGTGAAAAACGATAAAGGCCTCGTCGGAAACAGGTTGGAGATCGCCCCGAATATCATCCATGAGGGTATTCAGCGCCTCGTCACCCGCCTGCGCATTCCCTCGGTATGTCGCTGCGTTCTCGGGATCCGCTTTGGCCAGCGTCTCCGCGATCACCCCGAACCAATTCTGGGCATTGACCGGGTCCAGCCAAGCATGGGGGTCGATGCTGTCGTGAGCATGATCATGGTCGCCGGTCGATTTGTGGGTGTCCAATTCTTGCTCGTGTCCGTGGTCGTGGCCAGATGCCTGGGTGTCCAGAAATGCCTCTCGAAACGCATAACGGGTCGTGCCGCGGGACTCAATGAGCTGAATCTGTGTTGCGTCGGCCGCCAGTGTCTGCAGGGAGCGGTCAAGCCAGGGCGTCAGCTCGGCGCTCGTCCAGAACACGATCTCAGCTTGTTCTAGCGCCGCCGCTTCCGAAGGCCTTAAGGCGTAGTCATGCGGCGATGCGCCGCGCTGAATCACCAACTCTGGCTCACCAACGCCTTCCATGACCTGAGCCACCAGCGAGTGCACCGGCGGAATATCTGCGGCAACGCGGGGCGCAGACTGCGCGGGCGTCGTCAGAAGGGCGCTCACGCTAAGCACAGCAAGCGCGATCAACCGTCGCAGGGTTGCTCTATTGGCTGCACGTGAGGATCGAATCGACATGGTGGACTCCTTTATCGACGAGCTGGCATGTGCAGCTGCTTTTGCGGGAAAGCGTTATGTTATACTATATCAATATTGCCGCTACCGAAAAGGGCACCGCTGTGGCACGGTCGCCAACTACTATGTCAGCACACACCCAGCCATTGATTCGTGCCACCGACTTGCACGTCCGCATCGGTGGCAACGCCATTCTTGAGCAGATCAACTTCACGATCTCGCCTGGGGAAATCGTCACCGTTGTCGGTCCGAATGGATCAGGCAAATCGACGTTGCTTCGAGCACTGATCGGGTCCATTGAACTGAGTGCAGGACAGATTGAGCGTCAATCAGATCTGCGTATCGGTTATGTACCGCAGCGGCTCCATATCGACCCAACGTTGCCGCTCACCGTCCGACGGTTCCTCAACCTGCCGAAACGACACCGGGCGTCCGAAATACAAAAAGCGCTTGAACGAGCGGGCATCGCCAGCCACCGAGATGTCCCGATGGCCGGGCTGTCTGGCGGGCAGTTCCAACGCGCGCTCATGGCCCGCGCCCTGCTCGATCAGCCTAACCTGCTCATGCTGGACGAGGCCTCTCAAGGTCTCGACCAGACCGGCACCGCCGACTTTTACCGTCAGGTTGAGGAAATCCGGAATGACCTTGGCTGTGGCGTGCTGATGGTCAGCCACGACCTGCACGTTGTAATGCGAGCGGCCGATCGTGTCGTTTGCCTGAATCACAGGATCTGCTGCCAAGGCCATCCGGAGGACGTCAGCGCTGACCCCGAGTATCGCGCCCTGTTTGGCACGGACGACGAAGAGGCCCTGGCGATCTTTCGTCACGACCCGCATAACCATCCCCATGGGGAGACTGGACACCCACAAAAAAGGGCGCAGTCCTGATGCTTGATGACTTCATGGTGCGCGCGGCGCTTGCCGGTCTGGGGGTCGTCCTGGCGGCCGCTCCACTGGGATGCTTTGTGGTCTGGCGCCGCATGGCCTTTTTTGGCGCGGCGACGGCGCATGCTGCGGTACTGGGTGTTGCGCTCTCCCTGGCGTTGTCCATCTCCGTGTTCGCCGGCGTCCTGGCGGTCGCCTTATTAATGGCCATTGTTGTCAACGTGCTAACCGATCGTGGCTACGCAATGGACACGCTTCTGGGTGTCCTTGCCCACGCAGCGCTCGCCTTTGGCCTCGTCGCTGTGTCGTTCATTACGGACGTGCGCATTGACCTGATGGCCTATTTGTTCGGCGACATCCTGGCCGTCGGTCGCTACGACCTCGCGATCATCTGGGGCGGAGCGGGGCTGGTCGTCCTTTTAATGCTCTGGCGCTGGCAGGCCCTACTCACCGCGACGGTGAGTGAGGATCTGGCTTACGCCGAGGGCTATGACCCCCGACGGGAAGGGCTCATTCTGACCATTGCACTCGCCATCATCATTGCCGTGGCCATTAAAGTGGTGGGGGTTTTGCTGATCACCGCGCTGCTGATCATTCCGGCTGCGGCAGCCAGACCGTTCAGCACAACCCCCGAGCGGATGGCGGCCGGTGCAGCCCTGGTGGGTATCGCTGCGGTGATCACCGGCTTATTCGGCTCCTGGCACCTGGACACACCAACCGGGGCGACGATTGTGTGCTCGGCGACATTGCTGTTCGTTTTGCTCAACGCAGCATCCATGGCGAAGCACCGCAGTGACGCACACTGATCGAGCTGTGGGTGTCCAGTACTTCAAGATGAATTGACTCGCTCGCGGCAGGCTGTGACTCTGGGGCGAATCTGGATTGGCTCATGTGAGGGCAAGTAATGAAAGTCGAAGATATTTCGAGCGAGCTGGGATTTACGCTGTTTAAAACCGCAGCGGACCGGGCATTCAATGCCATCACGGTGACCGAGGCGAGCCCCCAGGGCGGCGCTGGGCCAATCATTTACGTCAATGAAGCGTTTACCGAAATGACGGGCTACACACCAGACGAAGTCATGGGCAAAAGCCCCGGCATGCTGCAGGGCCCGAACACAGAGCCTGCCGTCTTGGAGCGACTGGCGAGCCAAATTAGCAAAGGCGAGCCATTCCACGGAGAAACCATCAACTACCGGAAGGACGGCACGGAATTCATCATGGAGTGGCATGTCATCCCGGTGACCCAGCAGGGTTCCGCTACGCATTATGTGGCTGTCCAGCACGATGTGACCGGCCGGATTTAATCCAGCGACGCCGGTGTCGCCGATGCGCTATCGCGTCCGGCAACCAGCCGCAGCCAAGGCCTGCGCAAGATCGTTGATCAGGTCCAGGGGATCTTCGAGGCCGATGTGTAGCCGGACTAACGCGCCGCGCTTTTCCCAATCATCGACACAACGGCTCTCGGCGATCGGGCAAGGCAAAGCCAGGCTCTCGAAACCACCCCATGACGCGCCACGCCCGAAGAGTTTCAACTGATCCAGAAAAGACGTCACCCGTTGTGTATCAACGTCATACAGCTCCATCGTGAACAAGCCGGCGGCGCCTTCATATTGGGACAGCCACAGCGGATGATCTGGGCTGGAGGGCAGTGCTGGGTAGTGGACAGCCACAACGGCATCGTGTCCCTCAAGCCATTGCGCCACCTGAAGCGCCCGCTCGGCGTGGGCCGGATATCGGATATGCAACGTCCGGGCTCCCCTTAACGTCAGCGCGCAATCATCCGGAGATGCCGAAAAGCCCAGGAGCTCGTGCGTACTGTGCAGGGTCGAATAACGCTGTTCTGTAGCCGTTACCGAGCCAATCATCACATCCGAATGGCCACTCAGATACTTGGTGCCCGCCACGATCGAGAGATCGGCGCCATGCTCGAGAGGGCGAAAGCAGTAGCCTGATGCCCAGGTGTTATCACAGGCGACAATCATCTCCCCGTGCTGACGGGCGAGTTGCGCAATCGCATCAATGTCCTGGAGCTCCATGGACACCGACCCCGGCGTCTCGGTGTAAATCATTCGGGTTTCTTTTCGAATCAGACGGCCGAGATCAGCTTCCCTCGGACTATAGAAGTCGTACTGAATATCGCGCTCAGCCAAGAAGCGGTCCAAAAGTCGCCGAACCGGTGAGTAAACCGTATCAACCACTAACAGATGGTCGCCTGGCCTCAGAAAGCCCAGGAACACGGCACTAATGGCCTCCAGCCCAGAGCTGTACAGGCAGGTGCCCGCGCCTCCCTCCAGTTCTGTGATCAATGACTCGAGTGCGAACGTCGTCGGTGTTCCGTGGATCCCATAGGTGAACGCCTGCTCGCCGGATGCGCCGAGACGCTGGGCTTCCTTCATCTCAGCGACCGAGGAAAAGTCGACCGTTGACGCGCGCACCAACGGCGGATTAACAGGCCGCCGGCCATCGCTGTAGCCCGGCCGTCCGCCGTGCACCAACCTCGTGTCCCGCTTCACGATTTCCCTCGTCTTTCGCTTGTCCGCATCTGTCCGTGCATCATGGCAGGGATTAGCGTATTGGACACCCACAATCCGCCTAACGCAGATTAGACGGTGTATCGTGATGGAACTTTGGGTGTCCAGTATCGCCTCATAAAAGGCTCGGATTTCAATCAATAACGAAGGAGACCGCGATGGATGTGCTCTACACAACGACAGGAACAGCGACGGGTGGTCGGGATGGCCAGGCTAAGACCGCTGATGGTTCCCTGGATGTAAAGCTAACTGCGCCAAAAGAACTCGGTGGCCCGGGTGGCGAGGGAACCAACCCGGAACAGCTTTTTGCCTGCGGCTACTCAGCGTGCTTTCTCGGTGCCATGCAGTTCGTGGGGGGCCAGGAAGGCATTAAAGTGCCTGCTGAAACAAAAGTCACGGCCACCATCTCGCTAGGCAAGCGTGATGACGGGCAGGGGTTCAACATCAGCGCAGACCTCGATGTGAACCTGCCTGGCGTTGATCAAGCGGATGCCGAGAAGCTGGTCGAAAAAGCCCATGTCGTGTGCCCTTATTCGTATGCGACCAAAGGCAACGTTGACGTCAACACAACACTGAGCTGACGCGACAGTAGCGCTCCTTGGGCCAGAAAAACGGCCCAGGGAGTCCTTTTTGGGGACCAAGCAAAAAAATGTGACGCAGCACCAAAACTCCCGTCATCCATAGACGCATGCTAGCAGGCCATGCAGATGACACCGGAGTGATTGAGATGACCCTACCTCGCGCCAGCCTCGTCCGTCCGGAAGCAACGCCGTATTACCATGTGATCAGCCGATGCGTGCGTCAGCAGTTCCTATGCGGCTTTGACACCCGGACCTCGCGCGATTTCACGCATCGTCGGGAATGGATCCGGGCGCGTATGCGACAGGCTGCCAAGGCTTTTGCCATTAACATCCACGCCTACGCGATCATGTCGAATCACTTTCACCTGGTGGTTGAGCTGCAACCTCATCAGGTGCTGCAGTGGAGTGACACGGAGGTTATCCGGCGCTGGCGTATGGCCTTCAAAGGCCCAGCGCTACTCGATCGATTCACCCGCGGTGCAAAGTTGTCCACGGGAGAGCGCGCACGGATCAAGATGCTCATCCCGCTCTACAGAGAGCGGCTGGGATCGCTGTCCTGGTTCATGCGCGCCATCAATGAACCCATCGCCAGGATGGCGAACCAGGAGGACAACGTTGCCGGTCGCTTCTGGGACGGACGGTTCAAAAGCCAGGCGCTGTTAACAGCTGGCGCTCTCATTGCCGCGATGGCCTATGTCGATCTCAACCCAATTCGCGCAGGCCTCGCCTCCACACCCGAAGACGCTGATTACACCTCTATCCAGGAGCGAATCAGGGGTCGAAGAGGGGCTGGAGAACCCCTCGAACCCCTCGGAGACCGCCTTGGAGACCTAGGTAATCAACTCTGCGGCCTCGACGATTATCTTGAGCTCGTCGACTGGAGCGGGCGATTCGTTCAAAAGGATAAAATCGGCGTGATTAGCCGCACGCTTCCTCCACTGCTGGTTCGGCTTGGCTTGCAGCCAGATGGCTACACACGACTCATCAGTCGGACCGAGCGCCGTTTCAAAAACTGGATTGGCCCATCCCACGCCATGCAACACATTGCCGGATTGCTGGGACGTCGCTTTTTACAGGGGCAGGGTGCCGCCGAAACGGTCTTCCAGGTGCCTCAATCGGCTTGAGCGACGATGCCCAGGTTTGAGCGCTCAAGTTGGGAGATTTGCTCACCGGTATCCTCAGCGGGCGAGACAATGGTTGTCATCCAGACTTCTCCAGCTGAAATTTCTGCTGTGCGCAAGTGCCAGCTAAACCCGTAAAAGCTCCCGTCGGCTGCAAGAACGCGCACGGCATAGACCGCGACCGCATCGGATAATGCAACCCGCTGAAGCTCATAGGAGCGATGGTTGATCAAGGTCCGATAGTTACGCCCTTTGATCATGCGAGTAAAGCGCTCCAAAGGGCCTGTCATCTCACGGTTATTCGGATGGGCAAACGCCCAGACTTGCTCGATACCGGCGTCCTGAGAGGGGTCGTCATTGTCCGCTAGCGCCTCAAGCTGAATTCTGACCACTTGCTCCGGCGACAGCTCGGGACTCGGCTCGGCGGCGGGCTCAGCGTAAGCCGAAGTTGCCAAGAACTGGACACCCAGAGAACAGAAGAGGGCGAGTCGAAGGAAGCTTAGGCGCCGCCCGGGGACTGCTAAATCCATCGCGAGATTCTCCTTCGTCGCTGCGGGCATTTGAGACAGATGTACTGGCGTGGTCGCCTCTTACGCGCAGCGTACGCGTTAGTGTTTCGGTTATCGGGATCCTCGGGTTAAGGTGCTTGAACGAAGTGTGGGTGTCCACTACCGGGAGAGTTATGGTCAGAACAAGCGCCAGTGCACTGATCAACCGGGCCAGTCCAGTGGTCTTCTCGTTTGTCGTGGATGACTTTGTTCAGAACTACCCACGCTGGTCCCCCGAAGTCAAAAGCCTCAAACCACTGAGTGACGGCCCTCTAGTGCAAGGCTGGAAGGCTCGACAAGTCCGTGTCGACCAGGGTCGCCGCACCGCCACCGACTTCGAGGTGATTGCACTGAAACCGCCGGAGCACGTGGGGTTTCAAGGAATCAAAGACCCTTACTTCATTGATTTCCATTTTGCGGCGGCAACCGAGGACAGCACACAGCTGACCTTCGTGTTCGAGCTCGGTCAGCTCGGCATGGCGTTTAAGCCTTTCGAGAAGTTGATCAAGCATGCGGTCCAAAGTGGTGTAGACCGGGTCGCGCGTAACCTAAAATACCTCGTGGAATCAGAGACACCATCTGGATGATGTCAGTACTGGACACCCAAATAATATGCCAGACCAATCGCGCTGGCCCGCTCGCAGGAGTGCAATGATGGAATTCACACCGGAAAAAGACCCTGGAATTATCCCGAGTGTACTTACGCAGATCCTGGATACCTGTGTGAATGGGATTACCCTGTCGGATCCCGACCAGCCAGATAACCCCATCGTTTTCGCTAACCGCGTTTTTCGTGACATGACGGGTTATACACAGGAAGAAATCATCGGCCGCAACTGCCGCTTCCTGCACGGCGATGACCGGGACCAGCCGGGCCTGCAAGCGATTCGTGATGCGCTTAAGACCGAATCGAAAGTCGAGGTTACGCTGCGAAACTATCGAAAGACCGGCGAGCTCTTTCATAACCAGCTCACCGTCCAGCCCTTACGCGATGAGAACGGGCAACTGATGTACTACCTGGGTGTCCAGTACGACATTACCTCCTTGGTCACCGCGCGCGAAGAAGCCGATCGGATGGCGACTTTGCTCGATCAAGGCGGAGAGGAATGACTGATCAGTGAACAAGTTTGGGTGTCCAGCATCTAACGTCTCGGACAAAAAATGGACAACCAAGACTTAAGGAGCAGCTTATGCGGCTCAGTGAAAAGGGCGTCATCGTCACCGGCGGCGCGAGTGGTATCGGTGAGGCGACCGTGCGTCAAATCGTTGAAGAGGGTGGGCGAGCCATCATCGCCGACCTTGATAACGACAAAGGAACGGAACTGGTCAACGAGCTCGGCGAAGACCGGGTCAAGTACCTTCACGTCGATGTCGTGGACACCCAAGAAGTCGACGCCCTCTTCGAAGCCGCGGAGCGATTCTGTGGCGTCGATGGGGTTTTCAATAATGCGGGCGTCGGCGCCATTACACCGAGTGCTGAGTGCAGTGACGCCGACTGGCAGAGGGTGGTTGATATCAATCTGACGGGCGTTTTCAAAATCGCCAGGAAAGCCCTTCAATATATGCAGCCCCGTCGCAGCGGCAGCATCGTGAATTGCGCGTCCATCCTTGGCCACCTCGGCCAGTCCCAAACGCCGGCCTACAGCGCGGCGAAAGGCGGCGTATTAAACTTCACCCGAACGCTGGCCATCGAGTTCGCGGCTCAGGGCATCCGTGTGAACAGCGTATCGCCCGGTTACGTCGAAACCCCCATCCTCGAGGCACTCGATGAGGAAAGCGTCAATGCGCTCCGAGATCTTCACCCAATCGGGCGTCTTGGACAGCCTAAGGAGATCGCCAACGCAGTCGCTTTCTTGCTAAGCGACGAAGCAAGCTTTGTGACCGGAGCCGATCTTCTAGTAGACGGCGGGTTCACGGCCGGCAAATCCTAAAGGGCAAACCTCGCCTTAGGCCTCCACGAAGTAAAGGCGCCCGACCCGCCTCAGGCGCCTGGGTGCAACAAAAAAAGCAGGGCCGCTGCAACGAGCATTGCGGCGGCGAAAGGGAGATTCCATCGCAAGCTATCCCCCGCCCTCAGGCGATAGGTGCCTTGCAGTGCCAGGTTCATCGCTGAAAGCGGGCTTGCGGCAACACCAATTCCCCACGCGGCGAGGAAACAACTCGCTAGCAGACTCGGATCCGGGTCCAACGGCGCCACCAAGGGCGCTGCCGCGGCGACGCCAATCACAGGATGGACACCCACGATTGAGAGACCAACCAACCCGGTCAACAAAGCACTCGCTTGCCAGGCCCCGAAGCCATCAAACGGTAAGGACACCCCAGTAACGGCAATCAGGCTCATCAAACCCGCCGCCATCACGCCGGCAGCGAGGAAAAGCACTAACTCAGCCCTCATCCCTGGTAAGCCCTCACGTATGTGATGTGCCAATTGACGACCCACCGGTTGCCGGCGGAGCGCCAGCGTCAGAATCGTAACGGATGGGGCCAGCGCAGCAATCAGACCGAGTACCGAGAGCGCGGGCCGCCACCAGTGCGCACCTAAGATAAGCGCGGCCAACAAGCCGGGCAGCCACAGGCTAGCGAAGTTCATGGGATAACCCCGAAAGTGCTGGACACCCAAAGCGTTCACGTCGCGATAAGTCAGGGCAAGGGCAATCATGGCCAGCGGTAGCCCGAAGGCGAGCAACGAAGAGAGTTGAGCCCCTGGCGCGTACGTTAGCGCAGCGGCCATAGCCGCGAAAAATGGGGACCAGAACGCTGCTGACCCAAAACCCCTCACCAAGGCAACATACTGCTGCCGAGACAGCGTGTCGCCGTCGCTCATGCGGCGCGCCATGATGAAGACTGTCGACAAATTCACCACCGCGCCGAAAAGATGGACACCCACAATCGTCGCGAGGAGGCTTCGGCGGCCGTACGCGCTAACGACCGGCTCGGCGTTCGATGGCGCGGTAATCAGACGAAGGAAGCTCACCGCAGCCAGCATGGCAATCAAGTTAGCGTTACCTGCAATGGTGGTACGCCACGCCAATGAACCATCTGCAACAAACCCGACCAGCAGACCAAGGCCTCCCACGGTTAGCAGGATTGCGCTCTGTACGCGGGTTCGTTTGGGGACCTCCAACCACAGAATAAAGCCCGCTGCCCATGCCAGGAGACCCGCCAGAAGCGTCGGTAACCACGACGTCAAACTGGCTATTGCCCCCGTTACGACGCAGGCAGCCAGGAGGCCACCCGCCAACATACGACTGAATTGCCCCTTCGGGTCAGCCGCCAGCGAGTTGTGGGTGTCCAGCATTGAGGAATCCCTCAGCCAGGGAGACAGTAGGCAGGGACTATTCCACCGTCACGGACTTGGCGAGATTACGCGGTTGGTCGACATCGGTGCCTTTGAGGACAGCCACGTGATAGGCGAGCAGCTGCAAGGGAATCGTGTAAAGCAACGGCGCCAGGACTTCGTCAACTGAGGGCAGGATCAGGACCTGGCAACCGTCATCGGCCGCGGGCGCAGAGGCGGCATCCGCAAATACATAGAGCTGCCCGCCGCGGGCCCGAACCTCCTGGAGATTGGATTTCAGCTTCTCCACTAAATCATCCCGGGGCGCGACCGTTATGACCGGCATATCGGCATCGACCAGCGCGAGCGGTCCGTGCTTGAGCTCGCCCGCGGGGTAGGCTTCAGCATGAATGTAGGAAATTTCCTTGAGCTTCAGCGCGCCTTCCATCGCAATGGGAAATTGGCTCCCGCGGCCAAGAAAAAGGCTGTGATGCTTGTCGACAAACTGCTCCGCCAAGGCCTCAACTTTGGATTCAAGCGTGAGCACCTCTTCAATCTGACGCGGGATATGACATAAGGCGGCCACCAGACGGGATTCCTCGCTCTCCCCCAAGCCCTGGCGCCGGGCCGCGGCGATCACGGTGAGAAGCAAGGCGGTGAGCTGAGTGGTAAAGGCCTTGGTTGACGCCACCCCAATCTCGGGGCCTGCCCGCGTCATCATAACGAGGTCAGACTCCCTGACGAGCGAGCTCTCCGGGACGTTGCAGATCGCGAGCGAAGCCAGATAACCGAGGGTCTTCGCCTCGCGCAACGCGGCGAGGGTATCCGCCGTCTCTCCAGACTGAGAAAGCGTCACAAACAGGGTTCCCGCGGGAACGACATGACGGCGGTACCGAAATTCGCTCGCCACCTCGACATCACAGGGCAGGCCCGCCAGCGATTCAAACCAATAACGCGCCACCAGCCCGGCGTGGTAGCTCGTCCCACACGCCACGATCTGGATTCGTTGGGCCTGCTCGAGCAGTGCCGTTGCCTCTGGGCCAAGGGCCTCTGGCAGCACACGGTTATCCGAGATGCGACCCTCGAGTGTTTCAGCGATAGCGCGCGGCTGCTCGTGAATCTCCTTGGCCATGAAATGCCGGTATTCGCCCCGCTCAGCGGCATCGGCGGTGAGTTCCGTCGTCCTGACCGGACGGTCGACAGGCTGCCCATTCGTGTCATAGATGGTCAGTGAATCGCGAGTCAGATCAACAACATCACCCTCCTCGAGGTAGATGAAATCGCGGGTTACGGGCAACAGGGCAGCAACATCAGAGGCAATGAAATGCTCACCAATACCCACGCCGATCACCAGCGGACTGCCGCGGCGCGCGGCGATCAGCCGACCCGGCTCACGCGTGCTAATCACACCCAGTGCGTAGGCGCCCTCAAGCTCGCTGAGCACGTTCTGGACACCCACAAAAAGATCATCACCCGCTGCAAGGCGGGCGTGAATTGCATTGACGACCGATTCGGTATCGGTCTCGGAGGTGAAGTGATAACCATCGGCAGTCAGGCGTTTGCGCAACGACTCGTGGTTTTCGATGATTCCGTTGTGAACGATGGCCACCTCATCGCGGGCCAGGTGCGGATGAGCATTGGCCTCGGTTGGCGCGCCATGCGTGGCCCAACGAGTATGTGCCAAGCCAGTAGAGCCGGTCAGTGGCGCACTCGCATGCGCGGCGTCCAGCGCAGAGACCTTGCCGACCGCTCGATGCCGGTGAAGCAGATTGTGGGTGTCCATTACCGCCAACCCGGCCGAGTCGTAGCCGCGATATTCAAGTCGCCGGAGCCCCTCAAGCAATATCGGCGAGACATCGCGTTCGGCAACGGCTCCAACAATGCCGCACATGCTGAACTCCTATTCGTTGTGAGGTCGCTGCCAGCCGGGAATTTGACGCGCCCGACCATCAGTGACGGCTAACGTATCACTCGGCACATCGTCCCGGATGGTCGTGCCCGCCCCGATCATCGCGCCGTCCCCAACGGCGACCGGTGCCACCAAGGCAGTGTTCGAGCCAATAAACACACCGTTACCGATTTTTGTGAGGTGCTTCGCCTGGCCATCATAGTTACAGGTGATCGTCCCTGCGCCCACATTCACATCCTCGCCGAGCTCCGCGTCACCGATATAAGACAAGTGATTCACCTTGCTACGAGAACCGATTTGCGCCTTTTTCGTTTCCACGAAGTTGCCCACTTTTGCCTTATCTGCGAGCACCGTCCCCGGGCGTAGGCGGGCAAACGGCCCGATCTGGCAGCCGGCACCAACGTGGGTGTCCAATATCTCGCAGTGGCCAAGGACCGCGGTGTCGGATGAGATATGGGTGTCCAGTAATCGAGTCGAAGGACCAATCGTCACCCGGTCACCCAGCGAGACGGTGCCCTCGATAATGACGTTGGGTTCGATGAAGCAATCGCGGCCAACGCTAAGCGTGCCGCGCAGATCGAATCGGCTCGGATCGGCTATTCCCAGGCCGTGCTCACGCATCAACGTCTCTGCCTGACGGCGCTGACAGGCACGCTCCACCGCAGCCAGCTGGAGCCGATCGTTGACGCCCTGGACCTCCCAGGGGTCGTCACAAACGAGAGACTGGACACCCACACTTGCGCGCCGAGCCTGAGCGATACAGTCGGTCAAGTAGTACTCGCCCTGCGCGTTGGTGGTATCCAGGTCGGAGAGCCAGCGGCGCAGGGGCTTGGCGGGTAAACACATCACCCCGGTGTTCACTTCGTTGATCTGACGCTGGGTATCCGTCGCATCCTTTTCCTCAACAATACCCATGACCGCGCCATCCGCATCGCGCAGCACCCGCCCATACCCGCGGGGCTCGGCAAGGCAGACACTGAGCAACGAGACACCCTCTCCCGCCGCTTCCACCAAATCACGCAACGTCTGCGCGCTGATCAGCGGGACATCGGCACAGAGCACCAGCACCTGGTGGCCATCCGAAACCTGCGCCAACGCCTGCATCACGGCATGACCTGTCCCCAGTTGTTCGGCCTGGTACACCCAGTTCACCGGGGCATCGGCGAAGGCGGCCTTCACAGTTTCGCCGGCATGGCCATGCACCACATGGATCACGCTCGGGGCCAGCGCCTGGGCGGCATCCAGCACACGACCCAGCATCGGCTGACCGGCAATGGGATGGAGGACTTTGGGAAGATCGGAGTGCATGCGCTTGCCCTCACCGGCGGCAAGGACAACGACACTCAGCGGGTAGGAAGCCATCAGGAACCCTCAGCCATACAGCAGGGGCTGCCCACGGCGGGTCAGCCCCGCGTGTTCTTGCGCAGTTTCTGGATCGTGCGCAGCTGAGCGGCGGCCTCGACAAGCTCGGCCTGAGCGCGGGCGTAGTCAATTTCACCACTACGGTTGGCCAGCGCTTCCTCAGCCCGCTTGCGCGCCTGCTCAGCGGCGGCCTCGTCGATGTCACCCGCCCGCGTCGCGGCATCAGCCAGTATCGTCACCACATGTGGCTGGACCTCCATGGTCCCACCCGACACGTAATAATGATCTTCCTGGCCGTGCTCATCGCGCACGGTTACCTCACCCGGCCGGAGCTGAACCAGCATGGGCAGGTGGCGCGGGTACACGCCCACCTCACCCTCAGTCGCCCGGGCCAGGATGTATGAGGAAACGCCGGAGTGGATGGACTCCTCAGCGCTCACGATGTCGATATGCATGGTCAAGGCCATAGTGGCGATACCTTACAGGCTACGGGCCTTTTCAATGGCCTCATCAATGCTGCCGACCATGTAAAACGCCTGCTCCGGCAGGTCATCATGCTCGCCGTCAACGATCGCACGGAAACCGCGAATGGTGTCCTTGAGCGACACGTACTTGCCAGGCGAGCCGGTAAACACCTCGGCCACAAAGAACGGCTGCGACAGGAAACGCTGGATCTTACGCGCCCGGGTCACGGTCTGCTTATCCTCTTCGGACAGTTCATCCATGCCAAGAATCGCGATGATGTCCTGCAGCTCCTTATAGCGCTGAAGCACCTGCTGGACGTCCTGCGCGGTGTCGTAGTGCTCCTGGCCCACGACCTGCGGGTCCAGCTGGCGCGACGTCGAATCGAGTGGATCCACCGCCGGGTAAATACCAAGCTCAGCAATGGAGCGCGCTAGCACGACGGTCGCGTCCAGGTGGGCGAAGGTCGTCGCCGGGGACGGGTCGGTCAAGTCATCCGCCGGCACGTACACGGCCTGGATCGACGTGATCGAGCCCTTGCTCGTGGAAGTGATCCGCTCCTGGAGCACGCCCATCTCCTCGGCGAGCGTCGGCTGATAGCCCACGGCGGACGGCATGCGGCCAAGCAGCGCCGAGACCTCCACACCCGCGAGGGTATAGCGGTAGATGTTGTCGATGAACATCAACACATCGCGCCCCTCATCCCGGAAGAACTCCGCCATCGTGAGACCGGTCAGGGCAACGCGCAGGCGGTTACCGGGCGGCTCGTTCATCTGCCCGTAAACCAGGGCCACCTTGTCCAGCACGTCCGACTCTTTCATCTCGTGATAGAAGTCGTTGCCCTCGCGCGTTCGCTCACCGACACCGGCGAACACGGAATAGCCGGAATGCTCAATGGCGATATTCCGGATCAGCTCCATCATGTTGACGGTCTTACCGACACCCGCACCGCCGAACAGGCCGACCTTGCCGCCCTTGGCGAAGGGGCACAGCAGGTCAATGACCTTGATACCCGTCTCCAGCAGGTCGGTCGAACCGGCCTGTTCCTCGTAAGACGGCGCCTTACGATGGATGGGCCAATTCTGCTCGGCACCGATGTCACCGGCATCGTCCACCGGGTGACCCAGCACGTTCATGATGCGGCCAAGGGTTTTTTCACCCACCGGCACGGAAATCGGCGCGCCGGTGTTGGTGACCTCGACGTTACGCTGCAGCCCATCCGTGCTGCCCATGGCGATCGCCCGGACGACGCCGTCACCGATCTGCTGCTGGACCTCCAGGACCAGATCGCGTGTGCTCACCATTAACGCGTCGTAGACCTTCGGTACGGAATCGCGGGGGAATTCGATGTCCACCACGGCACCGATGATCTGGACGACCTTTCCTGAACTCATAGCGCGGTTCCTCTTCGCGAAAGCGTTTTATTCATTGGTTGGGCGCCGTCCACGCTAGACGGCCTCGGCGCCGGCAACAATCTCCGATAGCTCCGTTGTGATGGCGGCCTGACGCGCCTTGTTATAGGCGAGGTTCAGGTCATCAATCAGCTTACCGGCATTATCGGAGGCGGATTTCATGGCCACCATGCGGGCGGCCATCTCACAGGCAATATTCTCGACGACGGACTGATAGACGAGGGATTCGATATAGCGCTCGAGCAGTAGATCCAGCGCGACAGCCGCCGAGGGTTCGTAGAGATAGTCCCAGCTGTGGGACCGGGCCATGGCCTGATCTTCCTCGGCGACGGGGAGCGGTAGCAGCTGCTCCACCGTCGGCGACTGGGTCATCGTATTCACAAACCGGTTGTAGCAAATGACCACCCGGTCCAGCTCACCCTCGGCATACTGATCCATCATCACCTTGACGGTGCCAATCAGATCTTGAAGACGGGGCGTATCACCCAGCTGCGAGACCTCCGCGACCACCGGTGCCGAGAGCCGACTGAAAAACTGAATGGCTTTGGAGCCGATCGTGCACAGCCGGACTTCCTGTCCAGCCGCTTCATGATCCCGCAGATCCCGAATAATCGCCCGAAACAGATTGTTATTCAGCCCACCGCACAGGCCCCGATCACTCGAGACAACGATGTAACCCACCCGATTCACCTCATCCCGGCGCTCCAGGAAGGGGTGCTGGTATTCAGGATTGGCCTCAGCCAGATGACTGATGACCTGGCGCATCTTCTCGGCATAGGGGAGCGCCGCCTGCATGCGCTTTTGTGCGCCGCGCATCTTCGAAGCGGCCACCATTTCCATGGCCGTCGTGATCTTCTGCGTGTTGTTCACGCTTTTGATCTGTGTGCGGATTTCCTTCGCGCCGGACATGCCGTTCTATCCTATTCCGGGTTACCAGGTGCCGTTGGCGGCAAAATCATCCAGGGCCTCTTTCAGCTGTCCCTGTATGTCGTCGCTGTAATCGCCGCTGTCGTCGATCTGCTTGATCAACTCGGCATAGTTGCTGGACATATACTGATGAAGCGCTCCTTCGTAGGCGCTGATCTTCTTGAGCTCCAGCTCATCGAGGTACCCCTCGTTCAGCGCATACAGCGAGACCGCCATGTAGGCCACTGACAGCGGCGCGTACTGGCCCTGCTTAAGGACCTCCATGGCCCGCTGACCCCGCTCGAGCTGCTTACGTGTCGACTCATCCAGATCCGACGCGAACTGCGAGAACGCTGCGAGCTCCCGATACTGCGCCAGGGCCAGGCGAATACCGCCACCCAGTTTCTTGATGATCTTGGTCTGCGCTGAGCCACCCACACGCGAAACGGATAGACCCGCGTTGATGGCTGGCCGTATACCAGCGTTGAACAGATCGGTCTCAAGATAAATCTGGCCATCGGTAATCGAGATGACGTTGGTTGGCACGAAGGCGGAGACGTCACCGGCTTGGGTCTCGATGATCGGCAGCGCGGTCAGCGAACCGGTCTTGCCCTTGACCTTGCCTTCTGTCAGCCGCTCGACCTCGTCGGCATTGATGCGGGCAGCCCGCTCCAGCAACCGTGAATGGAGGTAGAACACGTCACCCGGGAACGCCTCACGGCCTGGCGGACGGCGCAGCAGCAACGACACCTGACGGTACGCGACCGCCTGTTTGGAGAGGTCATCGTAAATAATCAGGGCGTCTTCACCACGATCACGGAAAAACTCGCCCATCGTGCAACCCGCATAGGGCGCGATGAACTGCAACGCCGCCGATTCGGCTGCCGAGGCCGCCACGATAATGGTGTGCTCCAGCGCACCATGCTCTTCGAGCTTGCGCACCACGTTGGCGATAGAGGAAGCCTTCTGACCCACCGCCACGTAGACACAGGTAATGCCCGTGCCCTTTTGGTTGATGATGGCATCAATGGCCACCGCGGTTTTACCGGTCTGGCGGTCACCGATGATCAGCTCACGCTGGCCTCGGCCGACCGGCACCATGGAGTCGATGGCTTTCAGACCCGTCTGCACAGGCTGATCGACTGATTGGCGGGCGATCACGCCGGGGGCGACTTTCTCGACCGGGGCGGTCTGATCGGTGTCGATGTTGCCCTTGCCGTCGATCGGCTCGCCCAACGCGTTCACCACGCGACCCAGGAGTGCCTCACCAATCGGCACCTCGAGAATACGGCCCGTTGTGCGAACGCTGTCGCCCTCACTGAGGTGGGAGTAATCGCCGAGCACCACAGCGCCGACGGAGTCGCGCTCCAGGTTAAGCGCCATGCCGTAGGTCTCGCCCGGGAACTCGAGCATCTCGCCCTGCATGGCGTCGCTGAGTCCGTGAATGCGCACGATGCCGTCGGTCACGCTGACCACGGTGCCCTCGTTACGCGCCTCAGCCACCGCTTCGAAGTTCTCGATGCGCTGTTTGATCAGGTCACTGATTTCCGTCGGATTAAGTTGCATCTCATCTGTCCTCTTAGCGGCTCAGGGCGCCGGTCAGACGCGTCAGGCGGCCGCGCACCGATCCATCTATGATCAGGTCACCGGCGCGCACAATGGCACCACCGATAAGTGTTTCGTCGATTTCAGACGCCAGTCGCACCGTCCGATCGAGCCGGGTCGACAACGCCTTGGCCAAGCGATCCCGGACCGCATCGTCAATCGGCTGGGCCGTGACGAGCTGTGCATCCAGCGTCCGTTCATGGGTGGCACGCAGGTCATCGAACTGACGCGCCATTTCCGGCAGCTGCAAAATGCGGTCACGATCGACCAGCAGCCGGATCATGTTGGCGAGCGTCGGATTGAGGTCATCCCCGCAGATCTCGATGATCAGCGCGGCCTTGTCCTCGTCGCTCACGCGTGGGCTACGAAGGACAAGATCCACCTGCTCATTGCCGACCACTGCGGCGGCTAACGTTAGCCCCTGGGCCCAGCCCGCCAGGTCATTCGACTCGCGGGCGAGTTCGAATGCGGCCTCAGCGTACGGTCGGGCGATGGTGATCGACTGTGCCATCGAGCGCCCCTCAGACCTGCTCAGTCAGCTGATCGAGCATCTGCTGATGCGCCTTCGCATCAACCTCCCGCTCAAGGATCCGGCTCGCACCCAGGATGGCGAGCTCGGAGACTTCGCTACGTAACTGCGCCTTGGCCTGGCCGAGCTCCTGCTCGATCCGGGCCTCGGCCGCAGCGCGCTCACGCTCACCGACGGCTCGCGCTTCCTCCCGCGCCTCGTCAATCAGATTGGCACCCTGGCGGTTGGCCTTCTCGATAATATCAGCCGCTTGCGCCTTGGCCTCTCGGACATGCTCCGCAGCGCGCTCTTTCGCGAGGTCCAGCTCGTGCTGGCCCCGTTCGGCCGATGCCAGCCCGTCGGCGATACGCTTCTCACGCTCGCGCATGGCCTGCTGAATCGGCGGCCAAACAAACTTCATCGTGAACAGGATGAACACCAGGAAGGTGATCATCTGCCCGAACAGTGTGACGTTAATGCCCACGGTTCACTCTCCCATGCTGCCCGTTGACGGGATTCGCGGCGAGTGGATTGTTCAGCTCAGCGCGCCCAGCAGCGGGTTCGCAAACATCAGCAGGGCGGCGAACGCCACACCGATGATCGACACCGCGTCGAGCAGGCCGGCGACGATAAACATGCGGACCTGCAGCACACCGGCCACCTCAGGCTGGCGGGCAATGCCCTCCAGAAACTTGCCACCCAGCATGCCGAAGCCAATGCTGGTGCCGACCGCGGCGAAGGCGAAAATCAGTCCGATGGCGATGGCGGTGAGCGCCTGAACCTGTGCGATAGCTTCCATGATTCCTCCAAACAGGGGTCTTTAAGTTAAAACCAGCACGAACGGCCCCCGGGCGCCGCTCAGTGTTCCTCGTAGGCCAGACTCAGGTACACAACCGTGAGCACCATAAAGATGAAGGCCTGCAGCGGGATCACCAGAATATGGAAGATCGCCCAGGCCACACCCGGCACCCACTGTGCCCAAATCGGCAGCAGTGCAATCAGAATAAAGATGATCTCGGCGGCATACAGGTTGCCGAACAGCCGCATCCCCAGCGATACCGGCTTGGCGATCATCTCGACAATGTTCAGCATCAGGTTGGCCAGCCAAAGCGCCGGGTGCGAACCAAATGGGTGACAGAAAAGCTCTTTGGTAAAGCCTTTCCCGCCCTTGCCCTTGATGCCGTAGATGATGATCAACGCGAGCACGGTCAGCGATAGGCCAAACGTGGCGTTCATGTCGGCGGATGGCAGGATGCGCACATATTCAATCCCGACGAGCTTGAGCAGCTCCGGGAAGAGATCCACCGGTATGAGGTCCATCAGGTTCCAGAAGAACACCCAGACAAAGATCGTCAGCGCGAGGGGCGCGACGAAGTCCTTAGGGCCATGGAAACTCTCGCTCACCTGGTTATCAATGAATTCGATGCACGCCTCGACAGCGGTTTGCAGTCCACTGGGCGCATCGACGCTTGCGCGGCGCGCCACCGCGTAAAACAGACCAAAGAAGATGAAGCCCAGAATCCAGGACACAATGAGGGTGTCGATATGCAGGGTCCAGAAACCCTCTCCCACCGAGAGATGCTCAAGGTGGTGAGTGACATATTCTGTGGCCGAGCCGCTTGCCATACCCTTTTCTATCCTGTGCCGAAACCAGTCAGTCGATGTTCTCGAGCAACACGAAGCCGTAGGCGGCCAACGTGAAAGCCAGCGTTGTGACGAGGGCCGCGGCTTGGTCGCGGAACATGTAAACCCCGACGAAAATCAATCCTGTGCCTAGTAGCAGTTTCATCATTTCAGCCCGATAGAAGCCACCGAGCATGGCCCGTGGTTCCTCGGCCGTGCTGCTCAAGGACCACTTGAGCGCAACGTAACCGGTCATGGCAATGCTGATGAGAAGCCCCACAAGCGCCGCGAACCCGGCCGTCATTCCCCCGGCGATGAGCCAGGCCACAACTGCCACTGATCCGATCACGAGCTGAATCCGAATGACCTTAAACGCAACCCGTCTCAGCATCCGCTTTCACCGGAAAGCAGGATCGGAAAAGCGCTCGAAGTATAAAGAACTCCGCTCACGGCTTCAACGAATGTGCTCAAGAATCCCATCGAGCTCGTCAAGACTGTTGTAGCGAATCACCAGCCGGCCCTTGCCCCGCTGCCCGTGCTCGATGCGCACATTCGCCCCGAGACGTTCAGCCAGATCGTCCTGCAGACTGCGAATATTCGGATCCGGTGCGGCTTTTTCCTGGCGATCCGTCGTCGCCGACTGCATCTGCCGGACCAACGCTTCCGTCTGGCGCACGGACAGGCCCCGCGCCACAATCTGGCGGGCCGCCTCGGCCTGGCCCGCCTCATCCAGCGAGAGCAGGGCACGGGCGTGGCCCATTTCCAGTTCGCCATTGGCAATATGCGATTTAACCGTGGCCGAGACATCCAGCAGGCGCAGCAAATTCGAGACGCCAACGCGTGACCGGCCGACCGCATCCGCAATGGCCTGGTGCGTCATGCCGAATTCTTCGATCAGCCGGTGCAGCGCCGTTGCCTCTTCCAGCGGGTTGAGGTCCTCGCGCTGAATGTTCTCGATCAGGGCAACGGCCACCGCCATTTCATCGGGGATATCCCGAACAATGGCAGGAATCGTCTCCAGCTCCGCCAGCTGTGCCGCCCGCCAACGCCGCTCGCCTGCAATGATTTCGTAGCGCTCGCCACCAGGCAGCGGCCGCACGACAATGGGCTGTACGACCCCCTGGGCTCGAATGGAATGTGCCAGCTCCTGCAATGCGGCCGGATCGAATTCTCGACGCGGTTGATAGCGCCCACCCTCAAGCTGATCGAGGGGCAGATCACGCAGACCGGATTCTCCGGCCTGACCCGCCTCCGCCGAGGCCTCACCCAGTAAGGCATCCAGACCGCGTCCCAATCCCCGTCGCCGATTGCTCATGCCGTGTCTCCTGCCGTGGCGGCGCCCGCTTGCTGACGACGCAACAGCTCCGAGGCAAGCGCCCGATAGGCCACTGCACCGCGCGAGGCCCGATCGTACTGAAGCACTGCCAACCCGTGGCTCGGCGCCTCGGCCAGGCGCACATTGCGCGGGATCTGGGTCCGATAAACCTGGCCTGGAAAGTGTTCAAGGAGCTGCGCGCCAACCTGGTTGGCCAGGTTATTGCGGCCATCGAACATCGTGCGCACCAACCCCTCAATCTCGAGTGTCGGGTTCACGGTTTGGCGAACCCGCTCGATGGTGTTGAGCAACGCCGACAGCCCTTCGAGGGCATAGTATTCGCACTGGATCGGGATCAGCACCCGGTCAGCCGCCACAAAGGCATTCACCGTGAGAATGTTCAACGCCGGTGGGCAGTCAATAAGAATATGATCATAGTCGTCGCGAATGGGGGCGAGCGCCTCCTGCAGGCGTTTGTCGCGACCCTCACCCGTGCCCATCAGCGCCACCTCAGCGGCCGTCAGGTCCCCGTTGGCCGGTAGCAAATCAAACCCACCGGTGAGGCCCGTACAGCGCACGGCCGAGGCGTCCGCCTCGCCCATGAGCAACTCATAGTTGGTGTGCGTGACCGAATTCTTCTCAAGCCCTGCCCCAACGCTCGCATTGCCCTGTGGATCCATATCCACGAGCAACACGCGCCGGCCGCTGCTCACTAATGAAGCGGCAAGGTTGACACAGGTGGTGGTCTTGCCAACGCCACCCTTTTGATTAGCCACGGCCAGTGTCTGAGTCATCGTTCTATCCTGTGGCGGGCTCCGTGCCCGTCATAATGAGCAAATGGCGCTCGGCATCAAGCCCGGGCACATCCAGTTTATGCCAGCGGCATGATACGCCGGCTTGCTCAAGGCCTGCCAACTCATGGTCCTGGCGGCGTCCTTTCATGGCCAGCGCGGGTGCGCCGGGCGCCAGTAGATGCCGGATACCCGCCCAGAATGTGCCCGCCTCACTGAATGCCCGGCAAATGACGCCCGCGAAGCCCTCGGCACGCGCGTAGTCTTCAAGCCGGGTCTGCACCACCTCGACGTTAGACAACCCGAGTTCAAGACAGGCCTGCGCAAGAAATCGCGTTTTCTTGCCATTGGACTCGAGCAGTGTGACCGGCCGGTCAGGCTCCGCCACGGCGAGGGGTATCCCGGGTAGCCCCGGGCCGGTGCCGACATCCAATAGAGCGCCGGTCGGCAACCAGGGCCGCACGACCAGGCTGTCGAGCAGATGGCGGGGCACCATCGCGGCCGGGTCCCGCACGGCGGAGAGGTTGTAGACGCGATTCCACCGCGCAAGCAGATCCCGGTAGGCGAGCAGCGGTTCCGCCAGGTCTGGGCGTTCACCCAGAGCAGCCAAGCCCGCCGTCAGTGTGGCGTTATCCTCACCGGCACGCAGGGCCACTCAGGCGCTCCGGCGCTCGGTATCCCGGCGCAGGTGCACGAGCAACAGCGAGACGGCCGCGGGCGTTATACCCGGAATACGCGCGGCCTGCCCCAGCGTCGCCGGTCGATGACTGAGGAGCTTTTCCCGAACTTCTGCAGACAGCCCGGCGACCGACTGATAATCCAGATCTTGCGGGATCCGCAGATGCTCGGATCGCTCACTGCGTGCTACCTGATCGGTCTGTCGTTTCAGATAACCCGCATACCGTGCCTCGATAACCAACTGCTCGCGAATGCGCGGGTCCGCCGGTCCGGGCCCACCCCCCGGCAATTGCATCAGGGTCAGGTAATCCATCTCAGGGCGCCGCAGCAGTGTCATGAGCGTCTGCTCCCGGCGCAGGGGCTGTCCCAGTAAGCTGGCGCCAGCATCGTCGCCTAAATCACCCGGCTTGACCCAGGTGCGCTCCAATCGCACGCGTTCGGTCTCGATCCCCTCGCGATAGGCCTCAAAATCCGCCCAGGCCGCTTCGCTGATCAGCCCGTAACGATAGGCCACCGGGAGCAATCGCAGATCCGCGTTGTCCTCGCGCAGCTGTAGGCGATATTCCGCCCGCGAGGTGAACATGCGGTAAGGCTCCCGCGTTCCCCGCGTTGTCAGATCATCCGCAAGCACGCCGATATACGCCTCGTGGCGTCCCGGCACCCAGCTCGACTCTCCCTGGACGCGCGCGGCGGCATTGACCCCGGCCAGCAAACCCTGGGCGGCCGCCTCTTCGTATCCGGTGGTGCCATTGATTTGCCCAGCCAACCACAACCCTGGCAGATGCAGACTCTCCAGATGGGGCTGCAAATCCCGCGGATCCAGATAGTCATACTCGATGGCGTAGCCCGGTCGGGTGATGTGGGCGTTTTCAAGCCCCTGAATGCTGCGCACGAGGGCCACCTGCGTGTCGTAAGCCAGGCTGGTGGAAATGCCGTTGGGATACACCTCGCGACTGCCGAGGCCTTCAGGCTCCAGGAAAATCTGATGGGCGTTGCGATCGGCAAAGCGCACCACTTTGTCTTCGATCGACGGGCAGTAACGCGGGCCCGTGCCCTCGATCTCGCCGCTGAACATCGGTGAGCGATGCAATCCGTCACGGATGATGGCATGCGTGGCTTCGTTGGTGTGCGTGATATGGCAGGCCACCTGCCGTGGATGCTCATCTCGCCGACTCCAGCGCGAGAAGTAGGGCACCGGATCGTCCCCGGGCTGCTCGCCAATCTGCCGATAATCAATGCTGCCGGCATCAATTCGCGGTGGCGTTCCGGTCTTAAGCCGGCCCACCCGCAGAGGGAGCTCACGCAACCGTGCGGCAAGGGCATTGGACGGGGCATCACCGGCACGCCCCCCGCTGTGGCTGTGATCGCCCACGTGAATCCGTCCACCGAGGAAGGTCCCGACCGTCAACACCACCGCCTGCGCCCGCAATGACAGCCCCATGCCGGTGACCACGCCACAGACCTCGCCCTGCTCGACGATGAGATCCTGGACGCTGTCCTGGAAGAGTTGCAGGCCCTCGAGGGCATCGAGTTCATGGCGCACGGCTTCCCGGTACAGCGCCCGATCCGCCTGAGCGCGGGTCGCACGCACCGCCGGCCCCTTGCGGTGGTTGAGACACCGGAACTGAATCCCTGCCCGGTCAATGGCCCGACCCATGACGCCCCCCATGGCGTCGATTTCACGCACCAGATGGCCTTTGCCAATCCCGCCAATCGCCGGATTGCAGCTCATCTGACCGATGGTCTCGAGGCTCTGGGTCAGGAGCAGTGTGCGCACACCCATACGGGCCGCGGCGTGCGCGGCCTCGGTGCCGGCATGACCGCCACCGACGACAATGACTTCAAATGGCCTTGCAGGATCCATGACGCCTTACCTGATGTGTTCAACGACCGTGCAGTTTATCAATTACTTGCCAATACAGAAGGTTGAGAAAATCGCCCCTAAGAGATCCTCGGTGGTCACGGTCCCGGTAATCTCCCCCAACCGGTCCTGGGCGAGACGAAGCGATTCCGCGACCAGCTCATCTCCCAGCCCAGCCGCTGCTGCGCCGCGCGCCTCGGTGAGTGCCTCGGCGGCTGCATCCAGCGCCTGGAGATGCCGGCGACGGGCGATAAAACCGGCCTCGGTATGCATTTCACCCAACTCACCCCGCAAGTGCGCGCGCAAGTGATCAAGACCGGCTCCGGTTAGGGCCGATACCCCGATCACCCCCGCTTGAACGCCCGGCGCACGGTCGGTTAAGTCAATCTTGCTGGCCACCCGAGTCAGCGGAACATCCGCGGGCAGTTCATCCAGCAGATCGGATGACGCATCGGGGTCCTTGGCGGCATCATCACTCACCAGCAGAATGCGGTCGGCTCTGGCCATGGCCGCCTGCGCTCGGCGCACCCCTTCCTGCTCGATGACATCGCCACCGTCCCGCAAACCCGCAGTATCCAGGACGCGCAGAGGCAAGCCATCGATATGAAGCTGGGTGTCCAGGATGTCCCGAGTCGTCCCCGCGAGTTCGGTCACAATGGCTGCATCGCGCCCGGCGAGGGCATTGAGCAGGCTCGATTTGCCGGCATTGGGCCGCCCGGCAATAACCAGCGTCAGGCCCTCCTGTAGCCGCTGCCCCTGTCCCGCCGCCCGCCGCGTCGCCGCAAGCCGCTCGGCAATCGCATCAATGCGGCCAATCAGTTCGTCCGCCGCCAGGCCATCCAGTGACTCGTCGGCAAAATCAATGCTCGACTCCAGATGCACCCGCAGTTCGGTCACCGAGGCCACCAATCCATTGACTGTCTCGGCAAACTCGCCCTGAAGGGAGTGCATTGCAGCGCGGGCCGCAGACTCACTGCCGGCGTCAATCAGATCGGCAATGGCCTCAGCGCGGGTCAGATCCAGGCGGCCATTCAGAAAAGCGCGCTGACTGAACGCGCCGGGCTCGGCCAGTACCGCACCCAACGCGAGGAGCCGCTGGAGTAATCGATCCAGAACGATGGGGCCACCGTGGCCGTGGAACTCGACCACGTCCTCGCCCGTGAACGACTGGGGACCAGGAAAGAACAGCACTAGCCCTTCATCAAGGGCTTCACCGTTGCTGTCACGGAACCGTCGTAGCGCCGCATAGCGTGGCGCCGGCAGGGGCGAAGCAATAGCCTGCGCCAGCGCCTGAGCATCAGGCCCGGAGACCCGTACGACGCCGATCCCACCGCGCCCCGGCGGTGTGGCCACGGCGCACAGGGTGGGCTCGGCCATGCTAGGACTTCGCGCCGGCCTCAATACGCCGGGTGATAATCCATTGCTGGAGGATGGAAAGACTGTTGTTCGTCACCCAGTAGAGCACCAGCCCCGCCGGGAAGAACATGAAGAAAATTGTAAAGACCAACGGCAGGCCCATCATGATTTTCTGCTGAATCGGATCCATCGGCGCCGGATTGAGCTTCTGCTGCAGGAACATGGTCGCGCCCATCAACAGCGGCAGCACATAGAACGGATCCCGTTCGGCCAGATCCTGAATCCAGAGAATCCACGGAGCCTGGCGCAATTCCACGCTCTCCAACAGCACCCAGTACAGCGCAATGAACACCGGTATCTGAATCAGAATCGGCAAACAGCCGCCCAGCGGGTTCACCTTTTCCTTCTTGTAGAGCTGCATGAGCTCCTGATTCATCTGCTGGCGGTCCTCACCATAGCGCTCCTTGAGCTTTTGCATCTCAGGCTGGAGCTTGCGCATCCGGGCCATGGAGCGATAACTCGTCTCCGAGAGCTTGTAGAACACCAACTTGATGCCGAGCGTGAGCAGAATGATTGACCAGCCCCAATTACCGACGACGTCGTGGATCCAGTCCAGCGCCACGAACAGGGGCTTGGAGATGATGGTCAGCCAGCCATAGTCCACGGTGAGCTCAAGCCCGGCGGCCACCGCGTCCAGGCGGTCCTGCTCCTTGGGGCCAATGAACAAACGATTCTCGAAGGCCTGCGTGTCACCGGCGGCCACACTTTGCCAGGGCGAGCTATGCCCGAGGATGTATTCACCCCGACTAACCCGGGAGTAGTAGCGCAGCTCCTGATCCCGCGGTGGCACCCAGGCGGCGAGGAAGTAATGCTGGATCATCGCAAGCCAACCATCGGCGATGTCCAGGGAGATGTCCTCCTTGTCCATGTCACCGAAACTGATCTTTTGATACTTCTCCTCCGGGCTGTAGAGCACACCACCGGTGTAGCTGGCAGCACCCAGGAAACCCGGACCCTCGGTTTCGGTCGTACGGCGAAGCTGGCTGTACTGATAGCCGCGCCAGTCGGCGTCGCTGGCATTCTCGACTTCATGCACGACGCGCACGAGGTAGCTATCGCGCTCGAATAAATAACGCCGAGTAATGGTGACACCCGACTCGCTGCGCCAGCGAAGCGGCACTTCGATCTGATCTGCATCGTCTTCAAGCGTATAGCGCTCCGCCACGGCCTCCCATTCGGCCATGTGCCCGGGTGCCTCCACATCATCGCCGATCAACCCACTCTGGGCGACGAACAAGGGATCAGTGTTGCCGAGCAGCTGAAACGGCGTGTCATCGTCGACCGCCCGTGTGTGTTCGCGCAGTGCCGCGTCGCGTATGTTGCCGCCCGCTAGCGGGATCTCAATGTCAAGTACATCCGTGGTCACGCGCACGGTATCGGCCATGATGGCCTCACTGTCCGCGCCTGCACCGGTGTCATCCGATGCGCCAGGGGCGTCATCCTCGCGGCCACCCGGAGACGCGGGGTCGTCAGCGGCGCGATCATCCGCGGCGCCTGGCTCCGGTGCCGCTGCGTCAGCCTGTTCTTCCTGAGTGGCGGCGGTGGTCTCTGCCTGGCGCGGGCCATAGTCCTGCTGCCAGGTCGTCCAGACCAACAGCATGACAAGCGCGAGGGCGACCAGCAGAAATAGGCGTTGGTTATCCATCATCGGCGGTGACTCGCAGATTCCTGGTCCGGGACAGGATCTAGCCCCCCGGGATGAAAGGGATGACAGCGCAGAATGCGCCGAAGGGCGTAATACCCGCCCCGCAGCGCCCCATGGCGCTCAACCGCCTCAATAGCGTAGCAGGAACAGGTTGGATGAAAGCGGCAGCTCGGACCCAGCAGGGGGCTGATGACGTAGCGGTATGCGCGTAGCAGCGCGATCAAGATGGTTCGCATGACCGGGATACCCGTTGCCAGAGTCTGTCCAGTGCCGCGGAGAGTATAGCGTTTTCTGTGTGTCGGGCGACCGGTCTAACCATGACAACCACGTCCACCTGGGGCAAATCGGCTTGCCAATGTCGAAACCGCTCGCGAATCAATCGTTTAATCCGGTTCCGGTCGACGGCGCGAGGGGCTGCCTTGCGTGAAACGGCCAGGCCTAGTCGCGCCCGGTCAGCCTGGCCAGCCCCGGTCAGTATCGTGAAGTAGCGGTCTGCGTAGCGACTCGCTTGGGCAAACACCGCTCGAAATTCACGACTGCTGGAGAGTCGGGCCTCGAGCGGAAACCTCTGATCCGGGCCCGTCACTGGCGCCGGACCTACGGTGTCAGTCGAACGCGTCCCTTCGCGCGGCGCCGAGCGAGCACCTTGCGGCCATTCCGCGTGGCCATCCGGGCACGGAACCCGTGATTGCGCTTGCGCTTGATGACGCTGGGTTGAAACGTCCTCTTCATGACGGAACCGCCTTCTCGAAAATCGAAATCAGTGGAAAAACAGCCAGCAAGCGTAATCCCCCGCCGTGAGGGTGTCAACGAATCCGGCACGGACAAGCGCCGTTCT